>CACZSB010000021.1 GCA_902783765.1 uncultured Lachnospiraceae bacterium | reverse complement strand
GGAGGACCCCCGTTTTGCGGCATATCACAGTGTGACAAAGGTCTGTGATATGATTCGCCGCTCCTTTGAAACCACCCCGGCCTTTGTGCGGATATTGGTGAAGGGGGAGGTGAGCAATTATAACGGCGTTCCCCGGCCCCATTATTATTTTTCCATTAAGGACGAACAGTCGGTGCTGGCCTGCCGCCTGTGGGCGGAGACCGCGGCTGCGGTGCTGGATTTTCCCCTGGAAAACGGCAAGCAGCTGGCGCTGGCGGGTCGGCTGGAGTTTTACGGCCCCCGGGGGGAGGCCAGTCTAATTGTTTCGGAAATATATGATATGGGGGCCGGCGCCGAAGCTCTGGCCCTGCTGAAATTAAAGGAAAAGCTCCAGGCAGAGGGACTTTTTGACCCTGCCTTGAAAAAAGCCATTCCCCGGCATCCCCGGCAGGTGGGGATCCTCACATCCCGGGACGGTCAGGCCATCAAAGATATCTGCGCCGTGGCCCGCCGCCGAAACCCCTATGTTCAGCTGGTTTTATATCCGGTGAATGTCCAGGGGAAAAATGCCCTGAGCAGTCTGCTGGAGGGCCTGCACCGGCTGGATGAACGGGGCCTGGACAGTCTGATTATCGGCCGGGGGGGCGGCTCCAGCGAGGATCTTTCCGCCTTTAATCAGGAGGCTTTGATTCGGGCTGTGGCAGGGGCCAGGACCCCGCTGATTTCCGCTGTGGGCCATGAGGGACACTGGACCCTGATCGATTACGTGTCCGATGAGCGGGCCGCCACCCCTTCCGAGGCTGCGGAAAAGGCGGTGCCGGATATTATGAGCGATATCCGGCGCTTGAAGGGTTTGGAGGAAAGCCTTCAAACCAAGATGCGCCTGGAGCTCAGTCTGCGAAAGGGCCGTCTGGACACCCAACTTCAGCGGCTGAAAAAGAATGATCCCGCCCTGCGGTTAAGGGAACAAACGGAAAAACTAAAACAGCTTACCCGGGAATTAAACCGGAATTTCGGCGATATTTTGGCGGAGGCCCGCCGCCGGCTGACCGGACTGGAGGCCTCTTTGCCCCGGGCCATGGAAGGGGTGTATTCCCTAAGAATGAGCCGCTGGGAGCTGTTGACCGCCCGGTTGGCTGCTCTTTCCCCCGCCGCCAAGCTGGTGGGGGGCTTTGCCTATATCAGTGCCGGAGGCCGGCCCCTTAGAAATACGAATCAGGTTACAGCCGGGGAACGCCTGGAAATACGCCTTCATGACGGGCGTCTGGATGCGGAGGTAAAGGGCGTATACCAGGGAAGCACAGAGGAAGAATAATCATGGCAGAAAAAAAGGAACTGAGTATTGACAAAGCCCTGGACCGGCTGGAGGAAATCAACCGGCAGCTTGAGACGGGGGACCTGGATTTGGAAGCCTCTCTGAAGCTCTATAAGGAGGGCACAGAGCTGGCGGGCAAGCTGAAAAGCCAGTTGGAAGGCGTGGAAAAAGAGCTTCAGATTATTGAGCCGAAAGCATAAAGGAGAGCCATTGTGTTAGACATTAAATTCCTGCGGGAGAACCCGGATATTGTTCGGGAGAATATGCGAAACAGATTCCAGGAAGCCCGGCTGCCCCTGGTGGATGAAGCCATAGCTCTGGACGGGGAAAACCGGGCCATTAAGCTGGAGGTGGAGGAGCTTCGGGCCACCCGCAACCGGCTTTCCAAAGAGATCGGCCGGCTCATGGGCCAGGGCCAGCGGGAGGAAGCGGAAAAGGTAAAGGCCCAGGTTTCCGCCGACGGGGCCCGCATCGATGAGCTCACCGCCCGGGAACGAGAGGTGGAGGAGGCCCTGCGCCGGGTCATGCTTCGGATCCCTAATATTATGGACCCCTCCGTGCCCCTGGGCCGGGACGATTCCGAAAATGTGGAGCGGCAGCGCTTCGGGGAGCCCCGGGTGCCGGATTTTGAGATCCCCTATCATACGGAGATCATGGAAAGACTTTCCGGCATCGATATGGATGCCGCCGGCCGGGTAGCCGGAAACGGCTTCTACTATTTGCTGGGCGATATGGCCCGGCTCCATGAGGCCACCATCGCCTACGCCCGGGATTTTATGATCGACAAGGGCTTTACCTATTGCATTCCCCCCTTTATGATCCGGGGCAATGTGGTGGAAGGGGTCATGAGCCAGGCGGATCGGGATGCCATGATGTACAAGATCGAAGGGGAGGACCTGTATCTTATCGGCACCTCGGAGCATTCCATGATCGGCCGCTATATCGATCAGATCATGCCGGAGGACAGTCTGCCCCAGACCCTGACCAGCTACAGTCCCTGCTTCCGGAAGGAAAAGGGGGCCCACGGCATTGAGGAGCGGGGGGTCTACCGGATCCACCAGTTCGAAAAGCAGGAAATGATCGTGATCTGCCGGCCGGAGGAGTCCATGGACTGGTATGAAAAAAT
>CACZSB010000020.1 GCA_902783765.1 uncultured Lachnospiraceae bacterium | reverse complement strand
GAAGCGGGTGGATGTGGCTTCCCAGGATATTTCCAAGGCGGTTAAAAACGGCAGCTTCAAGGCTGGCGTTCATACCTACAATCTGTCAAACGGCGGCGTGGACCTGGCTCCCACCCGGAAACATATCCCCGCTGAAGTACTGAAGCTGGTGGATCAGAAGAAGGCCGATATCATTGCCGGCAAGTTCAAAGTTCCCACCACCGTGGCAGAATGCCCTGCCTTCGATCTGAAATAATCTCCTTTTTTCCCTCCTAAGTGGGAGGGAAGGGGCTGTGAGAATGCTTCCTTTTATCGCTATGATAAGGCGGGCTCTCACAGCCCCTTTTTATTGTTTTCTCCGTGCGTCCGCGGCTTCCCCTCTCACCCTTTAGCCCCTTTCTTTTCCCGGAGTTTTCGTTGACTTTCCCCGCTTCTTCCTTTAAAATAACAAAAATACTCTTTTGCATCGTATTCATTCAAAAGGAAAAGAGGGCACAGACTTGGGAAAAGAACATGTGGATCTGAACATCCCCGTCATTGAAATGCGGAATATCGTCAAAAGATTCGGCGATTTCACCGCCAATGACGGCATCAATCTGACTGTCCACAAGGGGGAAATCCATGCCATTTTAGGGGAAAACGGCGCCGGAAAATCCACCTTGATGAACCAGCTCTACGGGCTGATTAAGCCCAGCTCCGGGGATATTTTGGTCCGGGGCCAAAAGATCGAAATGAACAATCCCCGGGACGCCATCGCCGCCGGTATCGGCATGGTGCATCAGCACTTTATGCTGGTACAGCCCTTTACGGTAACGGAAAACATCGTGCTGGGCACGGAGCCGGTGAAGGGGACGGCTCTGGACATGGCCACCGCCCGAAAAAACGTGGAGGAAATATCCAAACGCTACGGCCTCTCCATTGACCCGGACGCAAAGATTGAAGATATTTCCGTGGGCATGCAGCAGCGGGTGGAAATTTTAAAGGCCCTGTACCGGGGGGCGGATATACTGATTTTAGACGAGCCCACCTCCTCCCTGACTCCCCAGGAAATCATCGAACTGATTGCCATTATGCACAAGCTGACGGAGGACGGAAAAAGCATTATCCTGATTACCCATAAGCTGAAGGAAATCAAGGAATCCGCAGATTTCTGCACCATCATTCGTTTGGGGAAATATATCGACACCGTGGATGTGGAGCAGGTGACGGAAAGCGACCTGGCCAATTTGATGGTGGGCCGGAACGTGACCTTTAAGGTGGATAAGCCGGACAAGGAGCCCGGGGAGGTGGTGCTGGAGGTGAAGGACCTCCACGCCAAGGATTACCGGGACGTGGAAATATTAAAGGGCCTGAACCTGAAGGTACGGCGGGGCGAAATCGTGGGCATTGCCGGCATAGATGGCAACGGCCAGACGGAGCTGGTGGAAATCATCACCGGACTGAAAAAGGGCACCGCAGGAGAAGTACTGGTGGGGGGCGTCAGCGTGTACAACAAAAGTCCCCGATTCGGCTTTGAAAATGGCGTTTCCAGTATTCCCGCTGACAGGCAGAAGCACGGTCTGGTGCTCGCCCACACGGTGGAGGACAACCTGATTCTTCAGAATTATAAAAAAGACCCCTACGCCAAAAAGGGCATTTTGCAAAGGGGACCCATTTTCAGCCACGCCCAGGAGGCGGTGAAAAAATTTGATATCCGGCCCGGCGGCAGTGAAAAACGGGCGGCGGGCACCCTTTCCGGAGGCAATCAGCAAAAGGTGATTATTGCCCGGGAGGTTTATAACGACAAGGATTTATTGATTGCGGTGAATCCCACCCGGGGACTGGATGTGGGTGCCATCGAGTATGTCCACGGCTATCTGGTGGAGCAGCGCAGCAAGGGCAAGGCTATTTTGCTGGTTTCCTTTGAACTGGATGAAATTATGAATCTTTCCGACCAGATCGATGTAATCTTTGACGGACGGATCGTGAGCCGGGTCCCCGGCAGCAAAGCCGATGAAAAGGAACTGGGCCTGATGATGGCGGGAGGGAAATTGTCATGAAAAAAAAGAAAAGCTTTATTGAAATCCTGTCCTCCGTCCGCTTTCTCCATATCTTACTGGCGATTCTGGCCGGCTTTCTCTTCGGTGCCTTCTTCTTACTAATCATGGGCATTTCCGTGGGAGATGCTTATGGAAAGCTTATCGACAGCGTCACCACCGTCAAGGGGCTTTCCTATGTGGTTGTTTATGCCACCCCCTATATTCTCACCGGGCTTTCCGTGGCCTTTTCCTTTAAAACCGGCGTGTTCAATATCGGAGCCGAGGGCCAGTTTGTAATGGGCTCCATGGGCGCGGCGGTCACCGGCATTTTGTTAAAGAATCTGCCGGCCCCCCTGCTGATCCCCTTATGCTTTTTAGCCGCCATGCTGGCAGGCGCTGTCTGGGGCATTATCGTGGGGGTTTTGAAAACCAAATGGGGCATTAACGAAGTGCTGGCCATGATCATGTTCAACTGGATCGCCTTTTTCCTGAGCAACTATATTGCAGGCATTCCCGGCATTAAAAACACGGGATCGGCGGAGGCTACCCAAACCCTTTCTGACAACGCCCGGACCCTTTTGCCCCCGCAGATGATTGCTGATTTAGGCCTTGCCCCCACCGCCAACTGGGGCATTTTAGTGGCCCTGACCGCCATGATCCTCATATGGTTTATTATCCAGAAAACCACCCTGGGCTACGAGCTCAAAGCTGTGGGCTCCAACCGCTTTGCGGCGGAATACGGCGGCATCGGGGTCAATCGTTCCATTCTTACGGCTCTGGCCATTTCCGGCGCCTTGGCGGGCCTGGGCGGTGCCCTGCATCTGATGGGCATGGGAAGCCGCATCAGTATTTTCTCCGCCCAGGAGGGCTATGGCTTCGGGGGCATTGTGGTGGCTCTGATAGGCTGTTCCAATCCCTTCGGGGTGCTGGCGGCGGGCCTGTTTTACGGGGCGCTTACCTTTGGCGGATCCCGGCTGAATTTAGTGGGAGCCCCCACCCAGCTTACCAGCGTGATTATCGGAACCGTGGTATTCTTTATTGCCATTTCCGTTGTTTTTGAACGGTTGGGGGGAATCGGAAAGCGTAAAAAGGCCTTCACCGAAACAGCAGTAAAAAAAGAGGCTGAACAGAGTGACTCAAAAACGCCTCAGAACAGCACACATAACAAGCAGGGAGGGGATGCGTAATGACCGAATTTATAAACAGCTTTGGTATTCTTTTGTCCGCCACGCTGGCCTGGGGAACCCCCCTGATCTATGCCTCTCTGGGTTCCTGTTTTTCGGAGGTTTCCGGAGTGGTGAATATCGGCATTGAGGGCATGATGACCGCCGGCGCCTTCACCGGCACCGTGGTGGCCTTTTTCACCCACAGTCCCTGGCTTGGCTTTCTATGCGGCGGACTGGCAGGGATGCTCTTCGGCGCCATCCACGCCCTGGCAACTGTGCGGCTGGGGGCGGACCAGACCATTGCCGGCACCGCCATCAATATGCTGGGCCCCGGTCTGGTGATCATGATTGCCCGGGTGCTGTTCAATTCCACTGACACTCCCTCCATTGCCAGCATCCCCATTGCGGAAACCGGGGAAACTATCAACGCCCAGATTCCCAGGCTTTTTGCGGGCAGTTTTGATACCTCCACCACCCTGGGACGCTTTATGAGCAATGTTTTCTCCACCAATGCCTCCACCTATCTGGTGTTTATTGCCGTCCTGGTGGTATGGTTTGTGTTCTACAAGACCCGCTTCGGCCTCAGAATGAGAGCCTGCGGGGAACATCCTCAGGCCTGCGAGACCCTGGGCATCAACGTGCTGAAAATTCGTTTTCTCTGCGTGATGATCTCCGGCTTTTTGTCCGGTCTCGGGGGTGCCTGCGTTACCATGGCCATCTCCGGGCAGTTTAGGCCCATCTCCATTGTGGGTCAGGGCTTTATAGCCATTGCAGCGGTTATTTTCGGAAAATTCCGTCCCCATGGCGCCCTGCTGGGCTGTCTGCTCTTCGGCTTTTGTTCCGGGCTGAAAATCGTGCTGGGGGGCTCCTCCGG
>CACZSB010000019.1 GCA_902783765.1 uncultured Lachnospiraceae bacterium | reverse complement strand
TGGAAAAAAGCCTTCAGGCCGCCGGTGTGAGAATAGAACTGAAAACAAGGGTCACGGAACTGATTCGTGAAGAAGGACGTGTGACCGGCGTGAAGGCCAAAGGGCCCCGGAGGGAGATGTCTTTTCCGGCGGATCGGGTGATTCTGGCCCTGGGGGGACTGAGTTACCCCTCCACAGGCTCCACAGGGGACGGCTACCGTCTGGCGGAGCAGGCAGGGCATCATACAGAAGCCACCTATCCTTCTCTGGTACCTATCAACGCCGCCTTTTGTGATGAAGCTAAGGCCTTTACCCCGGCGGATCTCATGGGACTTAGCTTAAAAAACGTACGACTGACGATGAAGCTGGGGAAAAAGCCGCTTTTTAACCAGCAGGGGGAATTATTGTTTACCCATTTCGGCTTAAGCGGGCCCCTTATCTTAAGTGCTTCTGGCTTTTTAGGAGGTCTGGAGGCCCAAAGCGTGAGCCTAAGTATAGACCTAAAGCCCGCCTTGTCTGAGGAGCAGCTTTTGGAGAGGATGGAGCGGGAAAGCGCCGCCGCAGGGGGGAAGGCCCTAAGCTCCTTTATGCGGGGGTATTTGCCCGCAGCGCTTACGGGACCGGTACTGGCGCAAAGCATCCTGGATCCCGGCCGAAAAGCCCAGGGATTACGGGGAGATGAGCGGCTCCGCCTGGCCCGGGTCCTGAAAGCCTTCCCCATGAAATATCTTTCCCTGCGGGGCTATGAAGAAGCCATTGTGACCCGGGGAGGAATCAATGTGAAAGAAGTGGATCCCAGAACTATGGAATCCAAAATCATAAAGAATTTATACCTGGCCGGAGAAATGCTGGATTTGGATGCCGCCACCGGGGGCTACAATCTGCAAATCGCCTGGAGTACCGGCGCCGCTGCAGGGGTGGCGGCCGCCCGGAGGGAGGAAAGCATGAAGGAAAAAAGACCCAATCGCCATATTGCCATTGACGGCCCCGCCAGCTCGGGGAAAAGTACCATTGCCAAATTGATTGCGGAAGAAACCGGCCTGATTTATGTGGACACCGGCGCCATGTTCCGGGCCATGGCCGTTTATTTCCTGCGGCAAGGACTTAATGCCTCCGATGAGGCGGGCATCAGCCGGGCCTGTGAGCAGGCCCAGGTGACCATTGCCTATGAGGGAGGCAGTCAGCAGGTGATATTAAATGGGGAAAATGTGACGCCCCTTCTCAGGCAGGAGGCGGTGGGGCAAATGGCCTCTGCTTCCAGTGTTTACGGCCCGGTGCGGGAAAAAATGAAGGCGCTCCAGCAGCAATTGGCGGCGGAAAAGGATGTGGTGATGGATGGCCGGGATATCGGCACCGTAATCCTGCCGGATGCCTTTTTAAAGATTTTCCTCACCGCCTCTGTGGAGGTCAGAGCCCGCCGCCGGTATGAGGAGCTTTTGGCCAAGGGGCTCGAAAGTGATTATGAAACCGTGGAGCGGGAGATACGGGAGCGGGATCACCGGGATACCACCCGGGATATTGCCCCCTTAAAGCAGGCGGCGGACGCCCTGCTGCTGGACAGCTCGGCCCTGAGCATCCAGGCGGTGAAGGAAAAGGTTCTTTCTTTATACCGGGAGCGGCTTCATGAGAGTTGAAACGGCGCAGCATGCGGGCTTTTGCTTTGGGGTGGAACGGGCGGTGAGCCTGGTGGAGGCCCTGCTGAAAGAAGGAACGTCCCCTTTATACACCTATGGGCCCATTATCCACAATGAAGAGGTGATTCAGAATCTGAAATCCCGGGGCGTTACGGTGATAGAGGATCTGGAAAAGCTGGGGGATTATGCCCCGGGGACTTTGGTGATCCGTTCCCATGGCATCAGCCGCCGGGAACAGGAGCTTTTGGAGGCCGCCGGTTTTAAGCTAGTGGATGCCACCTGTCCCTTTGTGAAAAAAATCCATCACCTGGCGGAGGAAGCGGAAGAGGCGGGACGCACGGTATTTGTCATCGGTGACCCGGACCATTCCGAGGTGAAGGCCATCCTGGGCTGGTGCCGGAATGAGGCTTATGTGATACGGGACGAAGGGGATATTCCGGACCTGGACCCGGCGCAGCCCATTAGCGTTTTGACCCAGACCACCCATCAGCCCGCCAAATTTCAAGAAATGCTTGCAAAGATTAAAAATAGATATTATAATGCTATCGCTGTAAATACTATTTGTAATGCCACACAGATCAGACAGCAGGAAACCCGGGAATTGGCCCAGGCAGCGGACGCCATGATTGTTATTGGCGGGCTGAGCAGCTCCAATACCCGGAAGCTGGTTGAAATCTGTGAGGCGCATTGTAGTAAAACCTACTACATCCGGACACTCAAAGACCTACAGGATCAAGGATTCCAGCCGGTACGTTACGTGGGCATCACAGCCGGGGCCAGCACCCCAAAGAATATTATTGAGGAGGTTCAAAATTTTGTCGGAAGTAAGTTTTGAACAATTGCTGAATGAAGAAGGTTCTTTGAACCAGATCCGCACGAATGCCATCGTAACCGGCACGGTCATTGGTGTGAAGGACAACGAGATCAACCTGAATATCGGTTACAAGGCCGACGGGATCATCACCAAGTCCGAGTATACCACTGACCCTTCCCTGGACCTGAAAGAGGCCGTCCACGTGGGGGACGAGCTTCGGGTCAAAGTTCTGAAGGTCAATGATGGAGAGGGCCAGGTGCTCCTTTCCTATCGTCGGCTGGCTGTGGACCGCTCCTATGAGATTCTGCAGGAATCCCTGGAGCAGGGTACTGTTTTGTCCGGCAAGGTCTCCCAGGTGACCACCGGGGGCCTGAGCGTAATGGTGGGGGGCGTGAGAGTTTTCATTCCCGCCAGCATGGTGTCCGATTATTTCGAAAGAGATCTTAGCCACTACCAGGATCAGGAAGTGGAATTTGTGATTACCGAATGCGTGCCCAGAAAGCGTCGGGTTATCGGCAACCGCAAGCAGGTGCTGCAGTCCCGTCGGGAAGCGGCGGAGGAAGCCCTGCTTTCCCGCATCGAAGAGGGCATGATCTTAAACGGCACCGTTCGCAGTCTGACGGATTTTGGCGCCTTTATCGATTTGGGCGGCGCTGACGGACTGCTGCACATCTCCGAGATGGGCTGGGGCCGCTACGAGCATCCCAAGAAAGTCTTCACCGTGGGACAGGAAGTGGAAGTTTTCGTTAAGAGCATCAAGGGCAAGAAAATCAGCCTTTCCATGAAGTTCCCGGATCAAAACCCCTGGCTGAATGCGGACGAGAAGTACGCCATCGGCAATGTGGTAAAGGGAACCGTGGCCCGGATGCAGGATTTCGGTGCCTTCGTACAGCTGGCACCCGGCGTGGACGCCCTGCTGCACGTGTCCCAGATTTCCCCGGATCGTATTGAGAAGCCCTCCGATGTGCTGAAGATCGGTCAGGAGATCGAAGCTAAGGTGGTGGAATACGATTCCGATACCAAGCGCATCAGCATTTCCATTAAGGCCCTGGAAATGGACCGGGAACGCCCTGCTGAAAGCGCCCCCATCCAGATTCCGGAAGAGGTAAGCGCCGCCGTGGCTCGGGAGGAAGCCGTTCAGACCCTGGCAGATGCCCTGCCGGTGCTGGAGGAAGTGGAAGAAACGGTGGAAGAAAACGCCGAAGAAGCCGTAATGGAAGCGCCTAAGGATGCCCTGGTGAAAGCCCTGGCAGAGGCTGCTGAGGAAAGCAAGGAAAAGAACGAAGAATAATTCCATGCTCATGTTCAGGAAAAAGGCGGGGAGAATCCTCGCTTTTTTCTTGCTCTTACTTGTTGATTTCCTGCGCATATCGAGGTATAATGCCAAATATATGTGTTTTTTGGAGGCACCTATGTTCTCTTGGAAAAAATATATACTTATTTTGATGTCCTTTGTTCTTCTGCTGATGGCAGCTGCCTGCAGCCGGGATCCCGGTAGCAGCTCATCGGGGGAAGGCCCTGCGAATTTCCCTACGCTGCCCAACGGAGGAACCACCACCCATCAACAGACCACAGAGCCCACCACCACGGAGCCCCTGGCCTATTATGATTTCGAACCTAAAAACACAGGTATTTTCCTGACCCGCAGCGGCGAAATCCGCAGCGCCGAGGTGACGCCCTTTGACAACAGCGGTTTTGAGGAACCTCGCTACGATGTGGAGGGGCTGCGGAGCTTTGTGCAGGAAACCGTGGACACTTATAATACTGCGAAGAACAGCATTGCTGTGAGCATCCATTCCCTGGAAGTGATCAGCGGGGTGGCGTCTTTGGTTTTAAGTTATGATTCCCTGGATAGCTTCATGGATTTTCAGGGGAGCGAGTTCGGCATCAAGCAGTTAAAGCTTATGAACCGAGAGGATGCCATTCGCAACTATGATATCCGGAATCTGGTGGATACCACTGGCAAACATGTGGATTTACTGGAAGCCTTTCGGGGGGAAGATATTCTGGTACTGGTCATCAGCGGAAAAACCTCTGTTACGGTGAACGGAAATATTTATTATCTTTCCCAGAATCTGGATGTGACCGGTGTGAATTCTGTTCGTTGTGACGACGATGTCAATCTCAGCTTTATTATTTTCCGATAGAACATACTAAAGGGGATTTTCCTTTAAATGGGGCGGCCCCGGGTCGCCCAAAGCCTGAATCAGGAGCGTAACATATGGAAAAAACCATGGATAAAATCGTGGCACTCTGCAAGAACAGGGGCTTTATCTTCCCCGGCTCGGAAATCTACGGCGGCCTGGCCAATACCTGGGATTACGGCCCTTTGGGAGTGGAATTAAAAAACAATGTTAAAAAGGCCTGGTGGCAGAAATTTGTCCAAGAAAGCCCTATGAATGTGGGGGTGGACTGCGCCATTTTAATGAACCCCCAGACCTGGGTGGCCTCGGGTCATTTGGGGAGCTTTTCCGACCCCTTGATGGATTGCCGGGCCTGCCATGAACGCTTCCGGGCGGATCAGCTGATCGAGGATTATTGCGGGGCCCAGGGCATTAAGCCGGAAAATCCCGTGGATGCCTGGAGCAAGGAGGAAATGGAAGCCTTTATCCGGGAAAGAAAGATTCCCTGCCCCGGCTGCGGAAAGCATGACTTTACGGATATTCGGCAGTTTAATTTGATGTTTAAAACCTTCCAGGGCGTTACGGAGGATGCCAAGAATACGGTGTATCTGCGGCCGGAGACCGCCCAGGGCATGTTTGTGAATTTTAAGAATGTCCAGCGCACCAGCCGGAAAAAGCTTCCCTTCGGCATATGCCAGATTGGCAAGTCCTTCCGCAACGAGATTACGCCGGGCAATTTCACCTTCCGGACCCGGGAATTCGAGCAAATGGAAATGGAGTTTTTCTGCAAGCCCGGCACCCAGAAGGAATGGTTCGATTATTGGCTGGACTTTTGCAAAAAATGGCTGATTACCCTGGGCTTAAAGGAGGAAGACCTTTCCGCCCGGGACCACGAGGAGGCAGAGCTTAGCTTTTACAGCGATGCTACCACGGATCTGGAATACGAATTCCCCTTCGGCCGGGGGGAGCTTTGGGGCATTGCCTCCCGGACGGATTATGACCTGGGCCGTCATCAGGAGGTCTCCGGGGAGGATATGAGCTATTTTGATGATGAGACGGGTGAGCGTTATTTGCCCTATGTGGTGGAGCCGGCCCTGGGGGCGGATCGGGTGACCCTGGCCTTCCTCTGCGCTGCTTATGACGAGGAAGTACTGGATGCGGAAAAGAACGATGTGCGTACGGTGCTTCATTTCCATCCTGCTCTTGCGCCGGTAAAAATCGCCGTGCTGCCCCTGTCCAAAAAGCTGGCGGAGCCGGCGGAGGGAATTTTTGCCCGCCTGAGCCGCCTTTACAACTGCGATTTTGACGATCGGGGCAATATCGGCAAGCGATATCGCCGCCAGGACGAAGTCGGAACACCCTACTGTATAACCTTTGATTTTGAATCCGAGACCGATGGGGCCGTAACTATACGGGAAAGAGATTCCATGGAGCAGGTCCGGGTCCCGCTGGCGGATCTGGAAGCCTGGTTCGCGGACAAGTTTCTCTTTTAAGAAGAGGTCCCGAAAGGGGGAAAGATGAAAAAGCTAATTTATGGTCTGATAATATGCCTTCTGCTGGGAATCTGCTGCTGGGGCTTTGTCTCCCGGGCAGACGAGTTAGAGGATATCCAGAAGGAAATCGAAAAAAACGAAAACAAACAGCAGCAGGCGGAGGAAAATGCCGCCTGGGTCAATTATCTGCGCAGTCAGCTTCGGGCGGAGCTGGATGAAGCGCAGCTGGAGCTGGACGGCCTGCTGGAAGAGCTGGAGGATCTGAATCGTCAGGCCTCCGAAACGGAGACCCTAATTGACCATTATCTGGCCCAGCGGGTGGAATCCGAAGCCCGGTTGGCGGAGCAGAAGGACGCCATGGCCCTGCGGATCCAGTACACCTATGAGCAGCCGGTGGCTTCTTATCTGGAGATCCTCCTGGGCTCAAAATCCTTAAGCGCCATATTGAACAGTGCCGAGTATATCAGCTCCATGTCAGCCTATGATAAGAAGATGATGGAGGATTATCAGGCCACCCTGGATGAGTGCAGCGAAAACCTGGCTCTCATGATTGCGGAGGAGGATAGGCTGGTTAGCCTGCTGAAGGCCGCTGAGGAAAAAGAAGCCATTTATCAGACCAAGACCCAGGAAATGCTGGATAAGCTGGCGGTTTATAGTGCCCAGGTGGCGGCCTACAGTGAACAGGCCATGGTCTATGCCCAGGAAGTTCAGAACCAGCAGGTAAAGCTGGAGGCGGCCCGGGAAGCGGCCCGGAAGGCCGCAGAAGATGCAGCCCGGAAACGGGCAGAGGAGGAAGCGGCGCGGCAGCGGGCCGCAGCGGAGGCCGCCCGTCAGAAGGCGGAGGCCGATGCCCGGAATGCGGCGGCGGAGGCGGAGCGCCGGGCCCAGGAAGAACAGGCCCGGAAAGAAGCCGAGGCGGAAAAGGCCCGCCAGGCAGCGGAGGATGAAAAGGCCCGAATTGCAGCGGAAAGAGCGGCTCTTTTGGCCCGCACCCCGGAGGAAAAGCGCAAGGCCCAGGAAGAAGCCCTGATTGCTTCTGACCGCCGGGCGGTGGGCTCCATTATCATCGACCCCGACTTATATAATCCCAGCGGCTATACCAATCTGGAACTCTTGGCAGCCATTATCGACTGCGAGGCCGGGGGCCAGACCTACGAAGGCCGGGTGGCTGTGGGCAATGTGATTATGAACCGTATTTTGGATCCCCGCTTTCAGACCACCATTTATGATGTGGTTTACGGGCCCGGCCAGTTTTCCCCTGTGAAAAACGGCATGCTGGCCAGGCGTTTGGCCCAGGGGGCCCGGGAAAGCTGCGTGCAGGCAGCCAAGGATGTGTTAGAGGGCGTCTGGGTCATTCCCAAGGAGTACCTGTACTTCTGTACTCCGGAGGCCTTTGCAAAGATCAATCCCCGTCACAGCCACAAAATGACGGTGTGTTGGCATGTATTTTACTATTGATTCGTCCCTGTAAGGAGTTTTATGAAGATATATAATACCCTGACTCGCAGCAAGGAAGATTTTGTCCCCCTGGAGCCCGGCAAGGTCCGCATGTATGTATGCGGCCCCACGGTCTATGACTTTATTCATATCGGCAATACTCGGCCCATGATCTTTTTCGATTCCGTGCGCCGGTATTTGGAATACAAGGGCTATGAGGTAAATTTCGTGTCCAATTTCACGGATGTGGACGATAAGATTATCAAACGGGCCCTGGCGGACGGGGTGGAAGCTTCCGTGATTTCCCAGCGCTTTACAGAGGAATGCATAAAGGATATGGAGGGAATGCGGGTACGGCCTGCCACCACCCATCCCAAGGCCACGGAAGAGATTGACGGCATGATTGAGATGATTCAGGTCTTGATCGACAAGGGTTATGCCTACGAAGTGAACGGCACCGTCTATTACCGGGTAAAACGCTTTAAGCGCTACGGCGAGCTTTCCGGGAAGAACCTGGACGATTTGATCAGCGGAAATCGGGCTCTTTTGGTAACGGGGGAGGACGAAAAGGAAAACCCCGGAGATTTTGTGCTTTGGAAGCCCAAAAAGGAAGGGGAGCCCTATTGGGAGTCACCCTGGGGCCAGGGGCGGCCGGGCTGGCATATCGAATGCTCTGTTATGTCCAAGAAGTATTTGGGTGAGCAGATCGATATCCACGGGGGCGGGGAGGATTTGATCTTTCCCCATCACGAAAATGAGATCGCCCAGAGTGAGGCGGTGAGCGGCAAGCCCTTTGCCCGCTACTGGATGCATAACGCATTCCTCAATATCGACAATAAAAAAATGTCCAAATCCCTGGGGAATTCCTTAAAGGTGCGGGATATTGCCGCCCGGCACGATCTGAAGGTGCTGCGCTTTTTTATGCTCAGCGCCCATTACCGCAGCCCCTTAAATTACAGTGAGGATTTAATGGAAGCGGCGAAAAACGGCCTGGAGCGGATCGAAAACGGCCTGGTGCGGCTCCGGGATGAGGCGGAAAAATGCCCCCAGGGCCTGGCAGAAGGCTCCCCGGTGGTCCAGGCGGTGCAGGGCTTTTGCAGCCGTTTTGAAGGGGCCATGGAGGACGACTTTAATACGGCGGATGCCATCTCCGTATTGTTTGAATTGATTAAATATGCCAATACCTTAAAGCCGGAGGAAACGGCCCGGGAGGACTGGGACGCTCTTAGACAGACGGCTTTGGAATTGGGAGATATTCTAGGTATCGGCGAGCCTAAGGCGGAGCTCTTAGATGAAGCCATCGAGGCTTTGATCACGGAGCGCCAGGAGGCCCGGAAGGCCAAAAACTTCGGCCGGGCAGATGAGATCAGAAATCAGCTGGCGGCCCAGGGCATCCTTTTGGAAGATACCAAAGACGGTGTCAAATGGAAGAGAGCATAAGAGATGCTTTTCAATTGGAAAGGGTGAATCCGGCCCGGATCCCTTCCCTGTCCCTGGCTTATTTAGGGGATGCGGTTTTTGAATTGGTGGTTCGCACCGTGCTGCTGGAAAAAGGCAACAGCCCTAACGGCGCCCTTTATGCCCGGTCCCTGCCCTATGTCTCCGCCGTGGGACAGGCTAAAATGGCAGAGGCTTTATTGCCCCTGCTCAGCGAGGAAGAGGCAGCAGTATATCGCCGGGGGAAAAATTCCAAACCGGAGCACGGCGCGAAAAATGCGTCTGCCCTGGAGTACAGAAAAGCCACCGGTTTAGAGACCCTGTTCGGGACCTTGTATCTTCAGGGGCGCCGGGAGCGGCTTTTGGAATTGATAAAAGAAGGAATGGAACATGTGGGAACAGCTTGAGGGAAAGAATGCGGTGACCGAGGCCCTGAGAGCCCGGCGGCAGCCGGAATCCCTGTGGCTGCAAAAAGGACAGAAGGAGACCCAGTGGGCGTCTTTGCTTCGCCTGGCCAATTCCCTGGGGGTCCGGCCCGTTTACCTGGAGAAGGCTGAAATGGATGCCCAGTCCCAGTCCGGCCGTCATCAGGGGGTGATTGCCCGTTTTCCCGCCTATGACTATGCCTCGGTGGAGGAGCTTCTGGAAAAGGCCGCCCAGCGGCAGGAAGCCCCTTTTTTACTGCTTTTGGACGGGATTGAGGATCCCCATAATCTGGGGGCTATTATTCGCAGCGCCCACCAGGCGGGGGCCCATGGCGTCATTATTCCCAAAAACCGGGCGGTGGGGCTGAATGCCACGGTGGCCCGGGTCTCTGCCGGCGCCATCAATTATCTGCCCGTGGCCCGGGTCACCAACCTGGTGCAGACCATGGAATTTTTAAAGAAACAGGGCCTGTGGCTGGCCTGCTGCGATATGGACGGAGCGCCCTTATTCAAGCAGGATCTGAAGGGTTCCATCGGTTTGGTGATCGGCGGCGAGGGGGACGGGGTGTCCCGCCTGGTGAAGGAGCATTGCGATTTCACCGTATCCATTCCCATGACAGGGGAAATTGATTCCTTAAACGCCTCTGTGGCGGCGGGGATATTTATGTATGAAGTGGTGAGGCAGCGTAGCTTCACCTGAATTATAACAATTCTAAAGGAGACGAATTATGTCTGTATGCGTACGCAGTGAGATTGGGCCTTTAAAGAGCATTTTGCTTCAGCGGCCGGGTCGGGAGCTGGAGCATCTGGTGCCGGAAACCATGAGCTCCCTGCTTTTCGATGATATTCCTTATCTGCACCGGGCCCAGGAGGAGCATGATCAATTTGCGGCTCTGCTCCGGGAACAGGGGGTCAAGGTGCTGTATCTGGACCAGCTTATGGCAGAAACGCTGCGGGCTAACAGCGGTCTGCGTCAGTTTTTCATCCAGGATGCGGTGGATCAGGCCGGCTTTACCGCCCGGGGCTATCGGAAGGCAGTGATCGATTACCTGCTTTCCGTGAAAGATGATATGGAACTGATTCATAAGATCATGGCCGGTGTGCCCCGCCGGGAACTGTTTTCCGGCGAAACGGGCCATCTGGCGGATCTGTTGGGGG
>CACZSB010000018.1 GCA_902783765.1 uncultured Lachnospiraceae bacterium | reverse complement strand
TCCGCCAGGGCAAGTGGAAAAATGCGCTGTCCTGAAGCTTCAGCCTGACAGAAGCTGCTTTGCTTATAAAAATGGGGCGGCCCTACGGGCCGCCCCTGTCCTTTGTTTACTGCCTATGGAACGCAGCAGGATTACTTATCGTTTCTTTCTGCGCCGTAGGTTTTCTTGGCCTCTTCCCAGCCGGCCTTCAGGCTCTTGAAGGCGGCGGCAGCGGCTTCCTTTAATTCCACCGTGGCGGAGGAAGCGGCCTGAGCTACCCGGGTGCTGGCCTCCTGAATGGCCCGTTTGGCAGTTTCTACCTTGTCTTCCATGTCGGTCCAGACGGTGCTGTTGTCCTCGGCGCTCTTAATGGCGGCCTGAGCGGCTGCCAGCCGGGCGATGGGCACCCGGAAGGGGCTGCAGGACACATAATCCAGGCCCACCTTGTGGAAGAACTCCACGGAGCTGGGATCGCCGCCATGCTCGCCGCAGACACCCAGATGGATGTCGGGACGGGTGGCCCGGCCCATTTCACAGGCCATTTTCACCAATTTGCCCACGCCGCTCTGATCCACCTTGGCGAAAGGATCGTTTTCATAAATCTTCTGATCGTAGTAGGCGCCCAGGAATTTGCCGGCATCATCCCGGGAGAAGCCGAAGGTCATCTGGGTCAGATCGTTGGTGCCGAAGGAGAAGAATTCCGCTTCCTTGGCAATCTCGTCTGCGGTGAGGGCCGCCCGAGGGATTTCGATCATGGTACCCACCAGATACTTCATGGAGGAGCCGGCCTCGGCAATCAGCTTGTCGGCGGTCTTTACCACCACATCCTTCACAAACTTCAGTTCCTTGATTTCTCCCACCAGGGGAATCATGATTTCCGGAACAATATTCCACTCAGGATGCTTGGCATTCACATTCAGGGCCGCCTTGATAACGGCCGTGGCCTGCATTTCCGCAATTTCGGGATAGGTAACCGCCAGACGGCAGCCACGATGGCCCATCATGGGGTTAAACTCGTGGAGAGAGGCAATAATATCCTTGACCTCCTGAATGGTCTTGCTTACGGAGCGGGCCAGCTCCTTGATGTCCTTTTCCTCCGTGGGTACAAACTCATGGAGAGGGGGATCCAGGAAGCGGATGGTTACAGGATAGCCCTGCATGGCCTCATAAATGCCCTCAAAGTCGCTCTGCTGCATGGGCTCGATCTTGGCCAGGGCTTCCTTGCGGGCCTCCACCGTGTCGGCGCAGATCATTTCCCGGAAGGCCTGGATACGGTCGGCCTCAAAGAACATATGCTCCGTACGGGTCAGGCCGATACCCTGGGCTCCCAGCTCCACCGCCTTGGCGGCATCCGCCGGGGTATCAGCATTGGTACGAACTTTCAGTCTTCTGTATTTGTCAGCCCAGCCCATAATACGGCCGAACTCGCCGGCGATGGAGGCATCCACCGTGGGCACTACCCCGTCGTAAATATTGCCGGTGGAACCGTCCAAGCTGATCCAATCCCCTTCCTTGAAGGTTTTTCCAGCCAGTTCGAATTCCTTATCTTCTTCCCGCATTTTGATATCGCCGCAGCCGGAGACGCAGCACTTGCCCATGCCCCGGGCCACCACGGCGGCGTGGGAGGTCATGCCACCCCGCACGGTCAGGATACCCTGGGCCGCCTTCATGCCCTCGATATCATCGGGGGAGGTTTCCAGACGCACCAGGATCACCTTGGCCTTGGGATCCTTTTCAATGGCAGCCTTGGCATCGGCGGCGGAAAAGACCGCCTGACCGCAGGCTGCGCCGGGGGAGGCCCCCAGACCCTTGCCAATGGGCTTGGCCGCCTTCAGAGCTTTGGCATCAAATTGAGGATGGAGCAGGGTATCCAGGTTCCGGGGATCAATCATCACCACCGCCTGCTTTTCATCGATCATGCCCTCATCCACCAGGTCGCAGGCAATCTTTAAGGCCGCCTGAGCGGTGCGCTTGCCGTTTCTGGTCTGAAGCATGTACAGCTTGCCGTGCTCCACGGTAAATTCCATATCCTGCATATCCCGGTAATGATCTTCCAGGGTGGCGCAGACCTGCTTAAACTGGGCAAAGGCTTCCGGGAACTTCTGCTCCATTTCGGAAATATGCATGGGGGTCCGAACACCGGCCACCACGTCTTCGCCCTGGGCGTTGGTCAAAAATTCCCCGAACAGACCCTTGTTGCCGGTGGCCGGGTCACGGGTGAAGGCCACGCCGGTGCCGCAGTCGTCGCCCATGTTGCCGAAGGCCATGGACTGCACGTTCACCGCCGTGCCCCAGCTGTAGGGGATATCATTGTCCCGGCGATACACATTGGCCCGGGGATTGTCCCAGCTGCGGAACACCGCCTGGATGGCGCCGAAAAGCTGCTCCTTGGGATCAGAGGGGAAGTTGCTGCCCAGCTTGGCCCGGTACTCCTCCTTGAACTGGCCGGCCAGTTCCTTTAAGTCGTCGGCGGTCAGATC
>CACZSB010000017.1 GCA_902783765.1 uncultured Lachnospiraceae bacterium | reverse complement strand
CAGCGCCGCCGCCTTTAAACGGATCGCAAGGCGGATGCTGGGGATGGCAGAGGATTTGCCTCCCTACAGGCTGCGCCGAGGCGGTTTATTCCACAAATAGGAGAGCTATGTTCGCATTTAAGAAGTACAAAGTAAAAATCATCAATCTGGCTTTGCTTTTCTGTACTATAGCCTTATGTATCCTGGGCTATATGGTTTTAAGCAGTGCCGTGGGCACGGATGATTACGGTTTGGAAACCCTGCGCAAACAGCTGATAGGCATGGCTGTGGGGGGGGCTTTTTTGATATTCCTGACCCTGACGGATTATCATTTTTGGATGAAATTCCACTGGATTGTTTATTTTTTCTGCCTGCTGATGCTGGCGCTGCTGTTTACCTCCATGGGGGTGAATGTGAAGGGCGCCACCCGCTGGCTGGAATTCCCGGGCCTGGGTCGGCTGCAGCCCTCGGAGTTTGCCAAAGTAGGGATGATTCTTTTCTTTTCCTGGTTTTTCCATAAAAATCAGGAGCATATCAACCGCTTTTCCACCGTAGCATCCGCCATCTTTTTTATGCTGGTGCCCCTGGTTATGATCTTCCTGGAACCGGACCTTTCCACATCCCTGACCTTTATCATGATTTTCCTGGCGCTTATTTACGTGGCTGGCTTATCCTATAAATGGATCGGTGCCATGGCTTTGAGCTTCCTGCCCATAGGAGGGTTCTTGCTCTGGGACTCCATGCGGGAGCAGCCCTTGATTCTAAAGCGCTATATGATGAACCGGATTCTAAGTTTTTTTAATCCCGCCGAATACAGTGACAGCGGACTCACCAGTCAGCAGGACCGCTCGGTGATGGCCATCGCCTCCGGTCGCCTGGAGGGGAAGGGGCTTTTCAATACCGGAATCGATTCCGTAAAGGCAGGGAATTTCCTGTCTGAAGAAAACAGCGATTTCATTTTTGCCGTGGTGGGAGAGGAATTAGGCTTTTGGGGCTCCATCGCCGTCATCGCCCTTTTTGCCGCCCTGGTGTTCCTGTGCTTCCGGGTGGCAGCCAAGGCCCCGGACAAGGCTGGCCGTCTTTTATGTGTGGGTACGGGCAGCTTTATTGGTTTGCAGGTTTTTATCAATATCGGCGTTACCAGCGGCATATTACCCAATACAGGGGTGGTGCTGCCTTTCTTCAGTCACGGCATCAGCTCCCTGCTTTGTGTGCTGATTTGCCTGGGTCTGGTGATGAATGTCAGTTTGCAAAGGCGGGAAGGGGATGCATCCGACCGCTGATAAAGCGCAAGTTTCGGCTTGTTTTTTCGGGGGCTATCCCCTATAATAAATACAGATTCCATAGAATCTCCAAGGAGGAACGTAATTATGGTTCAGCTGATCGCCGGTGAAAAAGGCAAGGGCAAAACAAAACACCTTCTGGCCATGGCCAATTCTGCCATGGGAGAGGCCCACGGTACTGTGGTCTACCTCGACAAAAACAGCAAGCACATGTTTGAATTAAATAGGAATATTCGTCTGATCAACGTGTCAGAGTTTCCGGTGAATACCATGGATGCCTTCCTTGGTTTTCTTTGCGGCATTATTTCCCAGGATCATGACCTGGAGATTCTGTTTCTCGACAGCTTTATGACCCTGGCCGATGTCAATACGCCTGAGGAGCTGGAAGAGGCCGTGAAGGATATCGATATTATCAGCGAAAAGTTTGGCGTACGCATGGTTTTAAGCATCTCCATTAACAGTGAAAAGATTCCGGAATCCATCCGGGAGATGGTGACACTGGCCCTGTAAACGATGGAGGGAGGTACCCTTGTCGGATAAATCAGAAAGATCGAAATCGGGCCGGAAGCCCCAGAAGAGGGAAGGAGGAATAATCCTTCCCTTTCGCCGTGAGACCACACTGAATGTGGGTCTTATTATCTTTTTATTTATCTTTCTGTATCTGGCCTATTCCCTGTTCCGGGGGCTCACCCGGGAGAATTATTCCTCTTTTTCCGTGGGAACAGAAGAACGGCTGAATGCCTCCCAGAATTATCATGCTCTAATCCTTCGTCAGGAGAAAAATGTGGTTTCCCATTGGGCGGGATATGTGGATTTCTTTGCTCCCGAAGGCTCCCATGTGAGCGTGGGCAGCGTGGTAAGCTCCGTGGACGAGCTGGGCAGCTACAGCGAATCCGTCCGCCAGGCGATGGATTTACAAAGCCTGGATAAAGAAGATCTGATCAATTTGAAAACCCGTCTTCGCAGTCTGAGCCTAGATTATGAAGGCAATCGCTTTTCTTCCGTGTATGAGGCAAAGGGCATGATCAGCGCCTTTTTCATGTCCCACTTGGGCAGCGCCTCCCTGGATGTGCTGGAACAGAATGCTTCTCTGAATGAGTTCTTTCATGTCCATAAATCCGATACCAGCGGTCTGATTCTGTATTACTACGATGATTACGAAAACAAGGAAATCCGGGAGCTCAGCACAGCGGATTTTGCGGGAAAGAATTATCAGCGCCATGCCACGGAAAACCTGGTGACGGTGGGGGACTTCCTGTATAAGCTGGTGGATTCGGAAACCTGGCGTTTGGTGGTGAATGTGAATGCCCAGGAGGCGGCCCAATACGGTGCTCAGGGAATCATCAATTTTACCTTTTTGAAAAATGGTTTGCAGGCCCAGGCACCCTGCCGAATCTATAACGGTGCCGACGGCTCCTACCTGATGGAGCTGACCCTGGACCGCTATATGGTGCAGTTTTGTACCGATCGATATGTGGAGATCCGCATTGAAGATACCGGCGCCCTGGGTTATAAAATTCCCTTGAGCTGTGCCGTAAACGAAACGGCCTATTTGATTCCTCGGGCCTTTGAAATTGGGGACGGGGCCGGTGCCAAAGGCACCTTCCTGCAGGAAATCTATGCCGGCAGCAGTAAAACCGTTCAGACAGTAACTGCCAATGTGTACGCCCGAGATGATGAATACTGCTATGTGGGCCTGGATGCCTTTCAGCCGGAGTCTGTGCTGGTGAGCACCCAATCTCAGGAACGATATACCATTCGTCTTACCACGGTCATGCTGGGAGTTTATCAAATCAATTCCGGTTATACGGAGTTTTGTCCCATTGAAGTCATAGAACAGACGGGAGATTATCTTTTGGTCAGCCGTTACACCAAAAATGGTATTTCCACCTACGACAAACTGCTGCTGAACGCCGCTTCCCACAAGGCGGGAGATATTCTGCGATAATTCATAAACAGCAAACAGTTTTTGGCTCCCATGCTTGACTTTACAGACAGAACCAATATAATGATGTCAGGGAGAATATGAGATGGCTAATATTTTTGACAAATTTTTAAATTCCATGCGCCTCTATGATGAAGATGAGATTGAAGACGGCGCTGAATATCTGGATGATAGCGATGAGGAAGAAGAGGTGGAAATCCCTGCCCGTCCCAGCCGCCGGCCCCAGCCGGTTTACGAGGAGCCGGAACGGGAGACAAGACACAGCCGCCCGGCGGCCGCTTCCCCTCGCCGCAACAGCAGTGTGACCCCCATGCGCCAGGTGCCCCGCAGCGGTTCCTTTATGGAGGTCAGCATGGTTCGTCCTTCTTCCATGGAGGATGCCCGTGATATTTGCGAAATGCTTCTCAGCGGCCGGGCCGTGGTGATCAATATGGAGGGAGTTCATCTGGAACTGGCCCAGCGGATCATTGATTTTGCTTCCGGGGCCTGCTATTCCATCGATGGAAACCTTCAAAAGATATCCAATTATATCTTCATTATCACACCCAATCATATTGAATTGTCCGGGGATTTTCAGAGCATGCTCAGTTCCATGTCCGGCAGCGGTCTGCGCTTTGAAGGCTAAGCATCAAAAGCAGCAGCATAGCATTTTATATTATATGGCAGGCCTGATTTGGACCCTGGCCCTGGTGGTTTTGGACCAGAAGCTGAAGGCCTATGCCGTGGCGGAATTAAAGAACACCGGGGGAGCCCAGCTGCTTCCCGGTGTTCTTCGTTTATCCTATGTGGAAAACCGGGGCATGGCCTTCGGTCTGCTTCAGGATGCCCGGACTTTCTTCCTGATTACTACCATACTGGTGTTTTGCCTGTTTTGTCTGGCCTTTCATGCCATTCCCGAGAAAAAACGCTTTGCGCCCCTTTCCGCGGGGATTGTGCTGCTGATGGCAGGGGCCCTGGGGAATTTCATAGACCGGCTGAGATTGGGCTATGTGGTGGATTTTCTCCAATTGGAGTTTATTGATTTCCCGGTTTTTAATCTGGCAGACTGTTATCTGACCTGGACCGGCTTTATGCTCTTTTTCCTTCTCCTGTTCTATTATAAAAATGAAGAGCTGGAACAGATCCATTTATGAACGAGATCTATCTGGAAACCGAACTGGCGGATGCGGGGAAAAGGCTGGATGCTTATCTGGCGGAATACCTGGAAAATCAATCCCGGAGCTATATTCAGAAGCTGATTGCCCAGGGGCAGGTTTTAGTGTCTGATAAAGCAGTTAAACAAAGCTATCGGCTTACGGGGGAGGAGACCATTTTTCTGCGTCTGCCGGATGCGGAAGCACTGGATATTGCGGCAGAGAACATTCCCCTTTCCATCTGTTATGAAGATGATTCCCTCCTGGTGGTGAATAAGCCCAAGGGTATGGTGGTGCATCCCGCCCCGGGCCATAAATGTGGCACCCTGGTCAATGCGCTTTTGTATCATGCGGGAAACAGTTTATCCGGTATCAATGGAGTCAGTCGCCCCGGAATCGTTCACCGTATAGATAAAGATACCACGGGCCTGCTTTTGGTTTGCAAAAACGACAAGGCACATGAGGCCATTTCCCGCCAGCTTCATAGCCATCGTTTAAACCGCCGTTATGTAGCTCTGGCAGAGGGCGTCTTCTCCCAGAAAGAAGGCTGTATCAACGAGCCTCTGGGCCGGGACAGGCATAACAGATTGCGGATGGGAGTGGATCCTCAGGGAAAGGAAGCCATCACCCATTACCAGGTGGAAGAGCAATTTGCAAAATATGCCCTGCTCCATTGCCGCCTGGAAACAGGACGCACCCATCAGATACGGGCCCATATGGCCTGGCTGGGCCATCCCCTGGCGGGAGATATCCTTTACGGCGGTCACAGCCTGGGAGAGCCGGCCGGTCAGTATCTGCATGCCCAGCTTTTGGGTTTTATCCATCCGGATAGCGGTGAATATATGGAGTTTTCTGCCCCCCTGCCGGATTATTTCGCGGAACGAATCCGAAAGCTTCAGCGGGAAGCAGAGGCAAAAAAATAGGTATAGAAAGCGTTATTAATTTACCATTTTCAGAGCAAAAAAAATCCCTGAAATCGGTTGACATTCACCGGAATGTTTGTTAGAAAAGGGGTTAGAAATAGGACGCCGGATGACCGGTTCGAGAGAGACCTTTTACAGGCGCCGAAGGGGCAAAAACTCTCAGGCAAAAGTATCGAATCGTGACGGAACTCCGAAAAGTGCCCTTGGCACGCCGAAGGTGCAACCTGGAATAAAAGGATATGATTCTAAGCGCAGCGAAGAAACCCATCCGCACATGGTTCCGGGGAATCTCTCAGGCCGATAACGGAGGCATTATCCCTTCTTCAAAGGGGTAGTGCCTTTGTCTGTTTTTGAAGAAAAATAAAGGAGAAGCTTATGAGCGAACTCAAGAGAACTCAGCTGTACGATGTACATGTGGCAGCCGGCGCCACCATGGTGGATTTCGGCGGATGGGAAATGCCTGTCCAGTACCCGGAAGGCATTATGGCAGAGCATCTGTATACCCGCAATACCTGCGGTATTTTCGATGTTTCCCACATGGGCCGTATTTTGGTGGAGGGCAAGGATCGGGTAGCCTTCCTGCAGCACGTGGTTTCCAGCAATGTGAACGCCCTGGAGCCCGGCCGCAGCCAGTACTGCATTATTCAGGCCCCCGACGGCTCCGCGGTGGACGATGCCTATCTTTACTGCTTTGAGGAAGAGAATCTCTGGCTGGTGATCAATGCTGCCAATATCGATAAAGATTTGGCCTATTTGACTCCCCTGCTGAAAGGCTACGACTGCACCCTCACCAATATTTCCGACCAGTGGGCCTGTATTGCGGTTCAGGGCCCCAAGTCCAAGGATATGCTGTCCCAGCTGGCTCAGGGCGAACCCCTGACCATCGAGCCCATTAAGAACCGTCTGAACACCCT
>CACZSB010000016.1 GCA_902783765.1 uncultured Lachnospiraceae bacterium | reverse complement strand
TTTTGTTATCGTAAACGGCTTACCCTTCCGGAGCCGGTAAGCCCTTGGGCCTTTGCTGAGCGGTCATGATCAGAATCAGGAATATGATTCCTCTCACGGCCTGAATAATGGTGGAATTGACACCTACCATGATTAATCCCTGGTTCAGGACGCAGACGGTCACAGCGCCCACAATGCCGGTGTAGGCAAAGGATTTGGATCCGCCGAATATGGACATGCCTCCCAAAACCACCGCCAGCAGCACATCGTTGTTTAGGCTGGCCAGGGTGTTGTTGCTTAGGGATCCAGCTCTTTCAATCACCATGATGCTGGCCAGGCCAGCCCCCAGTCCGGCCACAATAAAAGCGATCAGCAGATATTTGTTCTTTTCTATCCCCGTCTGAAAGGCGTTTTCATTGTTGGTTCCCAGGGTCTTTAAGGACCTTCCCACCGCCGTAAAGTGAAACAGAACGATGGCAAAGATAAGGAAGACAATAAAGGCAATCAGCGAATAATTCTTATCGCTGAGGCTGACCACCAGATCATAAGGCACCCCCAGAGTGGCGCCTTTCAGAACGGAGTCCTGAACCGCCTTAAACAGCGTCATCATGACAATGGTCACGAACATGACCCTGACATTAAACACCGTGGACAGGAGGACGGATATGATCATCAGGCCCACCGCGATCAGCACCGCGCTGACAAACATCAGCAAAAAGCTTTTGCTTGCGTTGTAAATGATGGCTGCCAGCGTCGCCGTCAGTACGGTGGTGGCTCCCATGGCCAGATTGATATTGCCG
The DNA here is from genome assembly GCA_902783765.1 of uncultured Lachnospiraceae bacterium. GTDB lineage: Bacteria > Bacillota > Clostridia > Lachnospirales > Lachnospiraceae > UBA6987. The sequence continues at coordinate 3,696 of CACZSB010000016.1, read as the reverse complement.
GAGGCGTAAATAAAGCTGGCGCCGGTGGCCACGGTGGCCACAATGACCGCCTGCTGGAAGATCAGCTTCAGCATCTTGGGGTCAGAGAATCTTCCCTTTGTCAGAATGGAAAAAACGGCCACCAGGGCAAGCAGAAAGACAATGGGCAGGGTCTGGACAAACCAGCGCTGCTCTGTCATGGTCTTCAGCTTTGTTAAGAAGGATTTCCGGTTTTCCTGAACATCTTTTGCCATCTTGCTCCTCCTTAAATCATGTAATTGATAAGGTCATGCTCGGAAAGACCTTCCGTTCTGAGCCTCTCCGCCGTCACCTTGCCGTCCTTCATAATCAGCACCCGGTCCGACATTCCGATGAGTTCGGAAAGCTCTTCCGAAATCAGGACGATGGACTTGCCGGCCTTTTTCATTTCGTACATCAGCTTATACATGGCGGCTTTGACCCCCACGTCTATGCCCCGGGTGGGACAGTCCAGAATGAGGATCTGGGAATCGGAAGCCAGCCACTTTCCTATGACCACCTTCTGCTTGTTGCCGCCGGAAAGGGTGTTCACCTTGTAATTCTTTCCGGCGCATTTGATGGAGAGGCTCTCTATTTGCTCGTCCACATATTTAGCTTCCTTTTTGAAGGAAATAATGCCACGGAACAGCTCGTTGATGCGGTAGCCGGTGCTGGCTATATTTTCGGCAATGGTGGCACTGAGGCCCAGAGATTCCTGATCCCTGTTTTTGGATACATACCCTATTCTTCTGGCGATGGCAGCCTTGGGAGAGTTGATTTTTGCGCCGCCGGCAATTACCTCCCCGTCTATTACCTTATCCACCCCGAAGAGGGCTCTTCCCAGGGTATGCATGCCGCAATGGGAAAGACCGCCTATGCCAAGGATCTCCCCCTTGTGAAGCTGCATGTCAAAACACAGAAGATCCTTCATGGTGGTAATGCATTGGGCCTCCAGGACGACCTCCTCCTCATAGGGATCCATATCATTGCGGTAATAATTTCCCTGCAGCTCTCTTCCCACCATCATCTGACGGATCCGCCCCGGCTCATATTCCGATTTTTCCAGGGTGCCGATCAACACCCCGTCTCTTAAAACCGTAAGCCTGTCGCAGTGCTCCATCATTTCATCCAGATCATGGGAAATAAACAGAACGGATCTGTTCTGCTCCTTCATCATTTTCAGAACCCGGTAGAGGAATTCCCGGCCCTCGTAGGAAAGGGCGGTAGAGGTTTCATCCACAATCAGGAGATCCGGCTCCCAATAAAGGCATTTGACTATCTCGATCACCTTTCTTGCCTGCATATCCAGGGTTCCGGCCCTTTGCCCGGCCTTAAACTCCGTGATTTCCAGTTTGTCCAAAAGCGCCTGAGCCGCCTTTTCCATGGCAGCCTTATTCACAAACAGACCCTTCTGGAAAAGCTTTTCGTGTCCCAGGAAAATATTCTCCGCCACACTGATATTGGGAATGGTCCCGGCCTCCTGCACGATCATGCCGATATGCTTCTCCTGGGCATGAAGCATGGAGACGGGAGCCCATTCCTGCCCTTTATAATACATTTTGCCGCTGGTGGCGGGCTGCATGCCAGCAATAATCGAAGAAACCGTGCTCTTTCCGGATCCGTTTTCTCCGATCAGGCCATAGACATAGCCCCGCTCTACCGCAAAGGACACATCCTTTAAGGCGACAGTCACGCCAAAGTTTTTGTGTATTTTTTCGACCCTGATTAATTCTTCCGACATAAAAGCTCCTACCGTTTTTCTCAAAGGAACCATATAATAAACGGTTCCGTGGCAAATATATTACGTACTATGTCAGACAAATCTTCAATGTCTATGATAAAAAAAAAGTTTTTCGGAGTCCATTGTGAAAACAGCCCAAAAATATTGCATTTCTTCCACAAATGCAGTATTATATCCCCATGAATTTTGATGTCAGATCAGGTGAATACTTATTTAAACACGCCGCGGATGATGTGCCCCAGATTGACAGCGCCCATCATATTCCCCATAGCCACCACAGCTTTGAGCTTTACTATTTTATCAGCGGCGACGGGGAATATTATGTGGGAGACGAGGCGTATACGCTGTATCCCGGCAGCATCCTTTTGATCCGGCCCGGAGTCAAGCATCATCTGCACATCAGGGAAACCGAGCCCTATGAACGGATTGTCATCCGCTTTCCGGAGAATGACCTGACCGAGGTTTTCCGGGAGGGGCTGAGCAAAAAGGATAATTTTTACTTTGTCCGAAACTCCGAAGTGGGCAAGGAAATCCTGCAGCTGGACGTGCATTTTTCAAACATTGTTGACAATATGATTTTGTCCACTTTTAAAATCGCTCTGCATCTCATTTTGACCTATATTATCAATTTTCAGCCGGACAAATCCGGGGCCAATAAGGAAAATGACAAGATAACCCGGGTGGTGGATTACATAGACCACCATTTAACGGCCATCGATTCCCTGGAAAGCCTTTGCGGGGCGCTGCATATGTCTAAATCCGCCCTTTCCAAGCTTTTTACCAGCGAAATGGGGGTTTCCGTCATGCGCTATATCCGCTATAAAAAATGCGTGACGGCCCGGGCGCTGCTACAAAAGGGGGTTCCCCCCACCACGGCCTGTGGGGAGGCGGGTTTTAACGATTATTCTTCCTTTTACAGGATGTACACACGGATATACAAACATGCCCCTTCCCAGGGGAAATGGACGCTTCCGGCCATTGAGGAAGCAGAAAACCGAAAAAGCAGTCATCCGGACCAAATCGGCCCGGAATAATCAATATACTGTCTTAAAAACGCATTTTTCGTACCAATGCGCAGAATTCCCGGTTTGTCCGGGTATGACGCATAAGATCCAGCACCTTTTCCAGGGCCTCTTCTCCCTTTACGGGATTGCTGATGGCGGCCCGGATATAAGCCACCGTCTCCTGCTCTTCCGGGGTCAGAAGCAAATCGTCCCGGCGGGTGCCGGATTTCAGAATATCCACGGCAGGGAAGATCCGGCGCTCGGAAAGTTTCCGGTCCAGTACCAATTCCATATTGCCGGTACCCTTGAATTCCTCGTAAACCACATCGTCCATACGGGAGCCAGTATCCACCAGGGCGGTGGCCAGCACCGTCAGACTGCCTCCCTCACGCATACAGCGGGCGGAGCCGAAGAATTTTTTTGGCATGTGCAGGGCGGCGGGGTCCAAACCCCCGGAGAGGGTGCGGCCGCTGGGGGCCACAGTCAGGTTATAGGCCCGGGAAAGACGGGTGATGCTGTCCAGGAGGATGATCACGTCCCGGCCGTGCTCCACCAGCCGCTGGGCCCGGCCCAGTACCATCTCCGCCACTCTCTTGTGGTGCTCCGGCGTCTCGTCGAAGGTGGAATAAATCACCTCCACATTGGGCCCTTCGATATCCTCTTTGATATCCGTCACTTCCTCCGGCCGCTCGTCGATGAGCAGAATGATCAGCCGCATGTCCGGATGGTTTTTGGTGACGGCCTTGGCCACATCCTTGATCAGAGTGGTTTTGCCCGCCTTGGGAGGGGATACGATCATCCCCCGCTGGCCCTTTCCGATGGGCGCCATCAGATCCACGATCCGCATGGCCCGGGCCTCCGGCTGGGTCTCCAAATGGATCCGCTGATTGGGAAATACGGGGGTCAGATCCTCAAAGCGCTTCCGGGCCCGCACCGTCTCGGGGGATTCATCGT
>CACZSB010000015.1 GCA_902783765.1 uncultured Lachnospiraceae bacterium | reverse complement strand
CGATATCCTCCTTGGGAATGCCCTGGCCGAAATCCTTGACGGAAATGGAGGCCTTGTCCCGGACTTCCTTTACCCGTATGCGGATCAGGCTCTGCTCGTGGGAAAACTTGATGGCGTTGTCGATCAGATTGTGCAGCACCTGATTGATGCGGCCGAAATCCGCCCGGACCATGATCACCGGAGAACTGAAAATCAAATCGAAGTGCAGGCCCCGCCGCTGGCAGATCACCTCAAAGGTATCGCAGACAGAGCGGATCTGGGCCACGATATCAAAGCTGGAAAGCTCCAGCCCCAGGCGGGCATCGTCCAGGGAGTTTAAAGACAGCATGCTTTGGGTCAGATTGGCCAGGCGCTCCGTTTCCCCGATGATGATATTCATGTATTTGTCTTGGTTTTCCGGGGGAATCACCCCGTCCACCATGGCCTCCAGATATCCCTTGATGGAGGTGAGGGGAGAGCGAAAATCGTGGGCCACGTTGGCGATAAAGTTTCGCTGGGTTTCGTCCGTGGACTGAATCTGCGCCGCCATATCGTTCAGAGAGGCCGACAGATAGCCCAGTTCATCATCGGAATAAAAACGGATTCGGTGACTGAGATTGCCTTCCGCATATTCCTGGGCCCCCTCGGAAATCTTGCCGATGGGCTTCAGGACCCAGCGGTAAATCATGACCAGCGGGAAGAAAGACATCAGGATAACAAAAAGATACACCAGATAAGCCGCGGGCAGATAATGCTGGGCCTCATCCCGGGCCATCTGAAGATCCTGGGCCAGCACCAGACAAGCGGGATGGCCTGGCCCGAAACTGATGTAGGAATAAGCGCAGATCATATCCCGGTCGAAAGTATTATAGAAGTTTCCTATAAGAATGCTGTTGGGGCTGTCCAGGGAATTAAAGTCCGGTATCGTTCTCCCCAAAAGCCGGGTGCGGGAGTCATAAACAACCCGGTTTTCTTTATTTAATATAAAAATCCGGAGGTTGGTGATATCGCTGAGGTGATTCAATTCTGTGACATTAATCGCCCCGGATTCCCGGATATGCTCAATTTGGTCATTGGCAACGGAAATGACCTGCTGGGTCATCTGGGTAATCGCCAGCCGCTGGGCATAATTCTTAAAAAGAGTCTCCCCGTAGAGGGCAATCACCAGAAAGGCCAGAGCCACAAACAGCAGATAAACCTCCAGGAATTTCAGGGACAGACGTCGTTTCATCGAACAACCTCAAATTTATAGCCCACACCCCAGACGGTGGAAAGCTGCCAGGCGGGGTGGGCCGGAAGCTTTTGCCGCAGGCGCTTGATATACACGTCCACGGTGCGGGAATCCCCGGCATAATCATAGCCCCAGATATTATCCAGGATCTGTTCCCGGGTGAAGACCTGACCGGGTGAAGAGGCCAGATAATAAAGGATTTCCGTTTCCTTGGCGCTCATTTCCAAAGGACGGCCCTCGAAAAGCACGGAATAATTGCTCAGATTGACCACCAGGTCCGGGAAGCTTACCACCCGCTCGCCGGGCACTGCCTCCGGCTCCTTTTGCTGGGAACGGCGAAGAATGGCCTTTACCCGGGCCACCATTTCCTTGTTGTCGAAGGGCTTGATAATATAATCATCTGCCCCCAGCTCCAGGCCCAGGACCTTATCAAAGACCTCTCCCTTGGCGGAAAGCATCATAATGGGCACAGGGCTTTCCTGGCGGATCTCCCGGCAGACCTGATACCCGTCCCGGCCCGGCAGCATGATATCCAGCAGGATCAGATCCGGCTGGAAGATTTTCCACACCTCCAGGGCCTCGTTGCCGTCCCCGGCGGTGCGGGTCTCGTAGCATTCCCGGGTAAGATACAGACTGATGAGCTCGGCGATATTGGCGTCGTCATCCACAATCAGGATTTTCTGTTTTGACATGGCTGCTCCTTATTTTTCTTTCAGCAGGGCGATGGTCACTCCGTAGCCGCCCTCGTTGAAGGGTGCCTCGCTGAAGGAGGCGATCCGCTTGTTTTTCCGCAGTAAATTCCCCACGGCGTTCTTTAAGGCCCCGGTGCCCCGGCCGTGGATGATCCGTATTTTTTCCAGCCGGGCCAGGTAGGCGTCGTCAATATATTTATCCAAGGTCTGCACCGCTTCATCGCTGCGCAGGCCAATGAGATTGATTTCCGGAGAGATGGACAGGCCCTTGGACAGGCCCGACAGGGAGGAAGCCGTCCGCTTGCCCTCCAGGGTGGCGGTGGCCTCCGGCACCAGCTCCACATCCGAGGCGTTCACCTCGCTGCGGAGGATCCCCGTTTGGACGCTGAGCCGCCCCTTGGCATCGGGCAGGCTGGTGACGGTGCCCTTTAAGCCCAGGGAGTGGACGAAAACCAGATCTCCCAGCTTCAGCTTCCTTTCGGTGACGGTGACCCGCCGGGGCTCCTGGGGCCTGTCCCCCTCGCTGAGCTTGTCTAAGGCCTCCCGGAGGCTGGAGCGGGCTTCTTCCATTTCCCGGCTCACCTTTTCCCCCCGCTTGTGCATATCCCGTATGGCCTTGTCCGCCGATTCCTTGGCTCCCAGCAAAATGGCCCGGGCCTCTTCCTTGGCCTCCCGGAGCAGGGCGTTCTTTTTCTCGTCCAGGTCCTTGCGCAGGGCCAGGGCCTCGGTTTTTAAGGAATCTGCCTCCCGCTGCAGGGAGGCCACCTCCTCCCGGGCCCGCTCCATCTCCTTTTGCTGCCGGTTTAAATCCGCAATCACATCCTCAAAGGCTTCTTCGTTGGTGTCGATATAGCCTCCCGCCTCCTGGATGATGGCCTCGGAAAGGCCCAGCTTCCGGGAAATGGCAAAGGCATTGCTCTTGCCGGGGATGCCCAGGATCAGCCGGTAGGTGGGCCGGAGGGTCTCCACATCGAATTCGCAGGAGGCATTCTCCACCCCCGGGGTGGAAAGGGCATAGACCTTCAGCTCGCTGTAATGGGTGGTGGCCATGGTGCGCACCCCCCGGCCGTGGAGATTGCTTAAAATGGCCATGGCCAGGGCGGCCCCCTCCACGGGATCCGTGCCGGCGCCCAGCTCATCTAAGAGCACCAGGGCCTTTTCATCGGCCCGGGCCATGATATCCACAATATTGGTCATGTGGGAGGAGAAGGTGGACAGGCTTTGCTCGATGCTCTGCTCGTCCCCGATATCCGCATAGATTTCCTCAAAAAGGCAAAGCCGGGAATTGACCCCTGCGGGGATATGCAGGCCGCTTTGGCCCATGAGACACAAAAGGCCCAGGGTCTTTAAGGAAACGGTCTTGCCCCCGGTGTTGGGACCGGTCACAATCAGCAGGTCGAAATCCTCTCCCAGCTTTAAGTCGATGGGCACCACGGCGGCGGGGTCCAGCAGGGGATGTCGGGCACTTTTTAAGTCCACTGCCCGGGCATTCTGATATACCGGTTCCACCCCCTTCATGGAGCGGGAAAGCCGGGCCCGGGCAAAGATAAAGTCCAGGGCCGTCAGGGCCTGATAATCTTTCACGATGGCCTCTCCTTGCTCCGCTGCCTGGGTGGAAAGCTCCGCCAGAATCAGCTCGATTTCCTTTTGCTCCTGGATTTCCAGCTCCCGCCATTCGTTGTTCAGCTTCACCACCGAAAGGGGCTCGATGAAAAAGGCCTTGCCGCTGCCGGATTGGTCGTGGACAATGCCCGCCACCTGGCTGCGGTTTTCCGCCTTCACCGGCAGGCAATAGCGGCCGTCCCGCATGGTGACCACCGCATCCTGAAGCAGAGTCCGGTGCTTTAACAGCAGGGCGTTTAATTCCGTGTGGATGCGGTCGGAGATGGTGCGCAGCTGCCGTCTCACCTTGGCCAGACCCGGAGAGGCCTGGTCTGCGATCTCCTCCTCGCTTAAAATATCCGCCTCCAGCAGCTGCCGGAAGGGGGTCAGGGGCTCTAAGGAATTAAACAGCTCCGACAGGGAATCCGGTTCCTCCCGGTTTTCCTCCCGACCGTAGGCCTTGGCCTTGGCGGCCATGATTAAGAGCTTTTGAATCCGGAGCAGTTCGGGAATACTCAGGGAGGAGCCGGCCTGGGCCCGAAGGATGGAATCCCGGATATCATGGATCCCCGTAAAGCCCGGAGAGCCGTGGGCCAGGAGCCGGGCTTCCCCGTGGGTGCATTCCTGCTGGGCCTTTAACACCTCCTCCAGCTGGGAGAAGGGCCGCAGGGCCCGGCAAGCCGCCTTGGCTCCGTCGGAGACCGCCAGGGCCTCCAGCCGCTCCAGAATCTTGTCATATTCTAAGGTTTTTAATACTTTTTCATTCATAATCCATTGAAAGGGCTATCTTTCGGAAGGGTATGCCCCCCTCTCGCATCAGTTCTTCTTCCCGGTCCTGACAGGTGAAAATGAACACCTGCCCGGCATAATTATCTCGAAGCCAGGCCAGGAGAGAGGCCAGCCGCTCCCGATCATAATAAACGAAGGCGTCGTCAAAGAAAAGGGGCATGGGCTCCTCCGGCCACAAAAGTCGGATGATGGCCAAACGGAAGGCAAAATACAGCTGGGCCATGGTGCCGCCGGAGAGGGCGTCGGGGGCCACGGGCTGATGATTCTGGATGGCCCAGATTTCCAGCTTGTCGTTAATCCGCACCCCTTCATAGCGGCCGCCGCTGATCTGGGAAAAAATCCGGGAGGCCTCTGCGGTCAGTGGCGCGCCGAAATCGCTGTAAACGCCAGTGGCCAGGGCGGAAAGGGTGTTATATGCCAGATCCAGGGCCGCCAGTTCCCGGCGGATCTCCTGATTGTTCAGCAGCACCGGCTCCAGCTGCTCCCGCTTATCCTTCAGGGCGCGGATCCGGGCCTCCCACTGCTCCCGCTCCAGCCGGAGAGAAAGCTCCTGCTCCAGCCGGCGGCTTAAATCCGCCCGAAGATCCAGGCTGTTTTGCAGCACTTCCTGCCGGGTTTCCAGCTGCTGTTCTTCCTGCCGGATATCCGATTCCAGGGAGCAGAGCCGGTCCAGATAATCCGCCAGTTCCCGGGCTTCCTGCAAATCTCCCCGGGGGGTGTAATCCTTAACATATCGTTCCAGCAGGCTGTTTAATACTTTTTTATTGTGCTTATGGCCGGCCCGGGCGTCCTGCTTGCGGGAAAAACGCAGGGATATAAAGCTGGCGCCGATAAGGACCAGTCCCGCCGCGGCCGCCTGAAAAAAGCGGTGGAGCTGAATCCCGTTCAAAAGGGTCCAGAGGCAAAGAATCATGACCCCCAGGGACAGCCAGGACAGGACGCTTGCCCAAAAGGGAGAAAAGCTATCGGCGGCATAATCCCGTTGATAAACCTCAAATTGATCCCGGAGGATCCGGGCCTTATCCCGGTCGGCGGTGAGTTTTTCCCGGTCCTGGACATCCAGCCGGCTCAGCACGCTTTTCTTCCGGGCCAAAAGCCGCAGATCCGCCTGATGGGCCGCGTCCAAATCCCGGGCCAGGGCTTCCTGGTCCTTCAGGCTTTCCCGGGCTTCCTCCCAGTCCGTTTCCGAGGCAAAGCCTGCCTGCTCTAACTGGTGGATTTCCCGGTCCAGGACGGCGGCTTCTGCGGCCGCCTCTTCCTTTAAGTCCTTGGTCAGCGCCCGGCGGCGGGCCTTCAGATTTCCCAGGGCGGCGGCCACATCCATGGACTCATTACCGCTGCCTTGAAGGTTAATAATATGGCTCCGCAGTTCGTCGGCCATGCCGCTTTCCACATCGCTGCCGCTTTGCTTAAAGGAAAGGGTGTTATAAAAAAGATAGGGGCTTAAGGACTCCGGCAGAGGCTGTTCCCCCTCCTTCAGATCCCGGGTGCGGCCGGCCAGAGTTTCGGTGCTGTAGGCCCGGGGGGGCAGCTTGGAAAAGTCCCGTTCCGTCCGAATGAGCCGATCTTCCCGTTCCCATTCGATGGCCCCGCCGTAAAGCTCCGGCTGTGACCAGGGCTGATTGGCCCGGAACACGTCCCGGGCGGCGCCCCGGCCCCGGCTGCGCTCCACTCCGAAAAGCAGGGCGGCCAGGGCGGTGTGAAGGGTGGTTTTGCCGCTTTCATTGGCGCCCTGAATCAGGGTAATCCCCTCCGAAAACTCAAAATCCTGTTCCTTCAATTTTCCGAATTGATAAATGCTGCAGCGGCGGATCTTCATCGAAGGCCCCCTTCCCCCGGCCGTTTTACGGAGGAAAGCAGAGCCTCGGCGGCATAGTACAGGGCCCGCTGCTTTAAGTCCGCCTCCGGGTCCCCCTCCGAGGGGGTCAGGGCCCTCATCAGCCGGGCCATAATATCGTGGGAGGGGCGCTCCCGCCAGCTGTCCCAGGGATAATCCGGCCGGGTCTCATCCACCACCCGGCTTACAAAGCCCAGCCGTTCCAGGGCATCGGGTTCAAAGGGCATGTCCGGATCCCGCAAACCGCTTAAAATCAGGCGGTAAACCTCGCTGCCGTCGCTTTTCATCCGTTTCCGGAGCAGGTTTTCCAGCGCAGCAAAGCTCATGTCCGGGGTCATATTGATTTTTAAGTCACTGTATTCAAAGCGGGAGAAGGGCTGCCAGGAAAGGCTGAAGCGCCCCTCCTTCATTTCTCCCAGAAAATAGCCGTGGGGGCCGGTCTCGTTCATATCCAAGGGCTCCGGGCTGCCGGGCATGGCCACCCGCCCGTCCTGGGACAGGGAGGGTTTGTGAATATGGCCCAGCGCCGCATAATCCCAGCCCAGCTCCATAATCTGTCCCGGGGTAAAGGGGACATGGAGGGCGTCCCCCCCGTGGAGCAGCAGGATATGACGGAAATTATCATCCGGACAGCGCAGCTGGGAAAGGATATCCTCCGGCATTTGCTCGCTGTAATAACTAAAGCCGTAAACATCCAGATGCCACTGGGGAAAACGGACGGACTGGAGCCGGGGCCCGGAAAGGAAACACACATTTTCCGGGAAACGATGCTCCGCCATGGCACAGCCCGGCCGCAGAAAATCATGATTGCCGGCAATCAGCACCACCTTGGTATGGGCCAGCCGGCTGAAATGATAATCGCATTCATTGAGCTCCGCCTCCGAAGGGGGGCGGTGAAAAAGGTCCCCGGCAATGAGCAGCAGGTCCACCTCCTGCTCACGGCACAAATCCACCAGCCGGGGAAGGGTCTGCCTTATGGCATCCGCCCGGGCGGGGCCCCAGGGCTTATCCTTATCCGGGCGGGCCAGAAGATGCAGGTCGGCGGTATGGATAAAACGCATGATACACCTCAGTCTTTCGCGGAAAATTATATCTCTTTTCCGCTGGGGAAACAAGGGGCCCCGGCCTTTCTTTTTTCCACTGGCTGTGATATATTGTAAGCAAATCTCCAAGGCAGGAGGAAAACCCCTTGAAAAAGCAGATGATCGCCATGCTGCTGGCCGGTGGCCAGGGGTCCCGGCTGGGAGCGCTGACCCAGGGCATGGCCAAACCGGCGGTGGCCTTTGGCGGCAAGTACCGCATTATCGATTTTCCCTTAAGCAACTGCGTCAATTCCGGCGTGGATACCGTGGGGGTGCTGACCCAGTACCGGCCCCTGCAGCTGAATACTCATATCGGCATCGGCATCCCCTGGGATTTGGACAAGCAGTTTGGCGGCGTGACCATTTTGCCCCCCTATGAAAAAACCGGGGATTCCGAATGGTATACCGGCACCGCCAATGCCATTTACCAAAATCTGGAGTTTATGGAGCAGTATGATCCGGATTATGTGCTGATCCTGTCCGGGGATCATATCTATAAAATGGATTATGAGGATATGCTCCGCTGTCACATGGAAAACCAGGCAGAGGCCACCATTGCGGTGATGCCCGTGCCCTGGGAGGAGGCCCCTCGCTACGGCATTATGATCACCGACGGAGAGGGCCGGATCACGGATTTTGAGGAAAAGCCCAAAAATCCCCGGAGCAACCTGGCTTCCATGGGCATTTATATTTTTAATTATGCCACCCTGAAGCAGGAATTGCAGGAGCTGGCCCATGTGCCGGGCTGCGATTTCGGTATGCATGTGATTCCGCACATTCACCGGCGTCAGGGACGGCTCTTTTCCTATGAATTCGGAAGCTACTGGAAGGATGTGGGGACCTTAAGCACCTATTGGGAAGCCAATATGGAGCTGACGGATCTGGTGCCGGAATTCAATCTTTATGAGGAATTCTGGCAGATCTACACCGCGGCGGAAGCCTATCCCCCGGCCTTCGTGGCGGCGGAGGGCAAGGTTGAGACCTCCATCGTGGGGGACGGCAGCCTGATTCAGGGCTCTGTGAAGCACTCTGTGTTGGGAGCCAATGTAAAGGTGGCCCCTGGGGCCAAGGTCCGGGATTGTGTTATCATGAACGGCGTGGTCATCGAAGAAGGGGCCGTGGTGCGGAAGGCCATTATTGCGGAAAATGCGGTGATTGGCGCCGGGGTTCGCATCGGAGAGGGCGTATTTGCCCCTTCCCGGCTGGACCCCAAGGTCTATAACAGTGAGATCACAGTCATCGGCGCCGGCAGTGTGATTCCGGCGGGGGTGCAGATCGGCCGGAATGCGGCGGTAATGGGCCCCACGGAGCCCGGGGATTATCCCGGCGGCGTGCTGGAATCCGGTGATTATATCATCAAGAAGGGAGGCCGTTCATGAAGGCAGTCGGCATTATTCTGGCGGGAGGCAGCTCCACCCGGCTTCAGGCCCTCTCCCGCAGACGGGCCGTGGCGGCCATGCCCCTGGCCGGAACCTATCGCAGCATCGATTTTGCCCTGAGCAATATGAGCAATTCCGGTGTGGGCACCGTGGCAGTGGTGACCCAGTACAGCTCCCGTTCGCTGAATTTCCATTTGAGCTCTTCCAAATGGTGGGATTTTGGACGGAAGCAGGGGGGGCTCTTTTTGCTGAACCCCACCATCACCCCGGACAGCGCCCACTGGTACCGGGGCACCGCAGACGCCCTGATTCAAAACCTGGATTTTCTGAAGGAACGCCATGAGCCCTATGTGATTATCGCCTCCGGGGACGGGGTTTACAAACTGGATTACAATCAGGTCCTGGAGCAGCACGTGGCCGCTGGCGCCGAAATAACCGTGGTCTGTAAAAAAATGCCCCGGGCGGAAGGGGACCGTTTCGGCGTGCTGAAGCTGGATAACGAAGGCCGCATTATTGCCTGGGACGAAAAGGTGGAGGACCGGAAAAACGGAGGAGAAAAGCTTATTAACTGCGGCATTTATGTGGTGCGGCGGCGGCATCTGATTCAGATGCTGGAGGAGGCGGCCCGGGAAGAACGCTTCGACCTGGTGAAGGATATTCTGATCCCCTCCCTGGAGAAAAAGCGCCTGGTGAGCTTTTTGTTGGAAAGCTATTGGTGCAATATCAATTCCGTGGGTTCTTACTTTGCCTGCAACAAGGATCTGCTGGATCCGGATCTGCGACACTTCTTTTTTACGGAATTTCCCCAGATCCATACCAAGGTGGATGACAATCCCCCGGCCAAATTCAACGGCAGCGCCCGGGTTTCCAATTCCCTGGTGGCAGGGGGCTCCATTATCAACGGCAGCGTGACGGATTCCGTGCTATTTAAAAAGGTTTATGTGGGGGACCGGAGTCAGGTGACCAACTGCATCCTGATGGACGATGTGTATATCGGAGACGATGTGGTGCTGGAAAACTGCATTGTGGAGCGGAAGGTGCGGATCCAGGCGGGCACCCGGCAGATTGGGGACCCGGATAATATTCCGGTGCTTTCATGACCCGCTTCGAGGAAAAAATAAAGCTTCGGGAGGCGGAGCCCCTGGAATTGTGCCATGATACCCAGGTCCACCAGGAACTGGTGCGGCGGGTGCTGGAAAACATTCCCGGGGAAGAGGAACTGTACGCCCTGGCGGATTTCTTTAAGGTTTTTGCGGATTCCACCCGGATTCGCATCCTTTATGTGCTTTTATGCGCCGAGACCTGTGTCTGCGACATTGCCCAGCTTTTGGGCATGACCCAGCCGGCCATTTCCCATCAGCTTAGGATCCTAAAGCAGATGGACCTGGTACGGGCCCGGCGGGAGGGCAAGACCATTTATTATTCCCTGGCGGATGATCACATCGTATCCATCCTGAGCCAGGGCATGGAACATATCAGAGAGTAGTTGTAAGGAGAAGTTCATGAGCATTATTAACCAACGGCTGGCTGCCCTGCGGGCCAAGATGCAGGAACATGGCATCGATTATTATGTGATTCCCTCCGGGGATTACCACGGTTCCGAATATTTAAGTGCCTGTTTTCGGGTCAAACACTTTATCTGCGGTTTTACCGGCTCTGCGGGAACTGTGCTGGTGGGCCCCCGGGAGGCGCTCTTGTGGACCGACGGCCGTTATTTTATTCAGGCAGAGCGAGAGCTGGCAGGTAGTGAATTCCGCCTGATGCGCATGGCCCAAAGCGGTGTCCCCAGCTTGGATGAATATTTAAAGCAGGAAATGAAAGAGGGTCAGGTGTTAGGCTTTGACGGCCGCACCACCTCCGTGCGCCTGACCAGATTGTGGGAAAAAGCCCTGGCCGATAAAAACATTACCCTGCTGGGGGATTATGATCTGGCAGGGGCCATCTGGCAGGAGCGTCCCGCCCAGGTCTTCAGCCGGCCCTTCCTTTTGGAGGAGCGCTACAGCGGTCTGGCCGCCGGGGAGAAAATCGGCCGGGTTCGGGAAAAGCTGGCGTCCTCAGGGGCGGACACCCTGGTTTTATCCTCCCTGGATGATATCGCCTGGCTCCTGAATATCCGGGGGGACGATGTACCCAACAATCCGGTGGTCTTCGGTTTTGTGATTCTGGACAGCAAAAACGTGACCCTTTACTGCCGCCGGGAAAATTTCCGGGGCCCTGTGGGAGAGAAACTGGAAGGCCAGGGGGTTCTTTTAAAGGAATACGAAGAAATCTGGGAGGATGCGGGCCGGCTGTCGCCGGAGGCAGTGGTATTTTTCGATCCCGCCAAAACCGTGCGCCAGCTTTTGGATAAGCTGCCGGCGGGGGTTCAGACCAAAACGGGCATCAATCCCACCACTTTGCTCAAATGCATTAAGAATCCTGTGGAGCAGGAGGCCCTGCGGGAATCTCACCGGAAGGACGGGGTGGCCATGGTGAAATGGCTTTATTGGCTCATGCATCATGAAGATCCGGAATCCTTAACGGAGATTGAGGCGGAGACGGTTTTGGAACAATGCCGCCGGGAGCAGGGAGCCTTTGAGCTTTCCTTTGCCACCATTGCCGCCATGGGGCCCAACGCCGCCATGATGCACTACAAGGCGGCTCCGGAAACCACGGCGCATCTCAAAAAAGAAGGCTTTTTCCTGGTGGATTCCGGGGGACAATATCTGGACGGCACCACGGACATCACCCGCACCATTGCCATGGGCCCCTTAACAGAGCAGCAAAAGCTTCATTATACCGCCACCCTGCGGAGCATGCTTCGCCTGGGGGCTGCCCGTTTCCTGAAGGGCTCCACCTGTTACTTCTTGGATATTCTGGCCCGGGGGCCTATCTGGGATCTGAACATTGACTACCAATGCGGCACGGGCCACGGGGTGGGCTTTTGCTTGAACGTCCACGAAGGGCCCAACGGCTTCCGCTGGTCCAAGCCCACGGAGCTGGCGGGGCTGGTGGAGCTGGAACCCGGCATGGTTACCACCGATGAACCCGGGGTCTATATCGAAGGGGAATACGGCATCCGTATCGAAAACGAGCTGCTTTGCGTGACCGGAGAGGAAAATGCATACGGTCAGTTCCTGGGCTTTGAGCATTTGACCCTTTGCCCCATTGACCTGAAGCCCCTGATTCCGGAAATGCTGGGGCCCGATGAAAAGAAAGCCTTAAATGATTATCACGCCCTGGTTTATGAGCGCTTAAAAAGCGGCCTCACTGAGGAAGAGGCCGCCTGGTTAAAGGAAATCACCGCGCCGGTATGAGCCCTAATCAGCCTAGGGCCACATCCAGCACCATCATAATACTGAAACCCAGGGCAAAGGACAGCACCCCCACATTGGAGTGCTCCCCGGCGGAGGCTTCCGGCAAAAGCTCCTCCACCACCACATAAAGCATGGCGCCGGCGGCGAAGGACAGCAAATAGGGCATGGCCGGGATTACCAGCCCTGCCACGAGCACCGTCAGAAAGCCGAAAACCGGCTCCACTGCGCCGGAAAACACCCCCAGCCAAAAGGATTTGGCTTTGCTTTTCCCCTCTCCGTAGAGGGGCATGGAAATAATCGCACCCTCGGGGAAGTTCTGAATGGCAATCCCCAGGGCCAGCGCCAGGGCTCCGCCGGCTGTAATGTTGGCGGAGCCTTTTAACAGGCCCGCATATACAATGCCCACCGCCATACTTTCCGGGATATTGTGAAGGGTCACCGCCAGTACCAGCATGACGGTACGGGATAAATGACTTCGGGGCCCCTCCGCCTGGCTGAGACTTCGGTGCAGGTGGGGGATGATATGGTCCAAAAGAAGCAGAAACAGTATCCCCGCCCAGAAACCCAGAAAAGCGGGAAGAAAGGCCCAGCGTCCCCGGTCAGCCACCTGGTCAATAGCGGGAATAATCAGGCTCCAGATGGAGGCCGCCACCATAACACCGGCGGCAAAACCGTTTAATGCTCGCTGGAGGGAGGGCTTCAGATCCTTCCCCAAAACAAACACGCAGGCGGCCCCTGCCGCCGTTCCCAGCAGGGGAATCAGCAATCCGATAATCACAGTCTGCATATATAATCATCTCCCGAAGTATCCATCTGATCCGGTCAGTCCGGTCCACAGCCCGGCGAAAACAATCGGGTTATATTATGGTAACCCCGGCCTTATATGTCAAGGGCTCTCTGGGAAGTGAATGGAAAGAAGAGAGTTCGGAAAATATTTAAGAAAAGAGAAGAAGGGTCGTAACAAAACAAAGACAGTGGCCGGCTCGTCTTGACAAAAATAAAGCCACAGGGTACACTATTGTTGGATATTTCGCAGGGTAGGGTAACCCTGCGAAAAAAGTCTCCGTATTCTTTCATAAAACATATACAGACAAGGGCCGGTAAAGCAGATATGGAAAGCCTCCCCTTAGGCAAAAGTCTTCTCTATATAATAATCCTATTGCTGGGCATCTTGTTAAGTGCCTGTTCTCCCAATCTGGAGACGGGCGGCGGCACATTGCCGGAGGAGAGTACCCCGGAAGCCAAGTCGACGGGGACTCGCACCACCGAGGCCACGGTTCCGCCGGCTTCTGCACCAGAATCCTCCTCCGTGGCGCAGCCCTCAGGGGAACAGGGATCGCAATCGGGCGGTACGGAATCCATGTCGGGCAAGCCCCGATACAGCGGCCCCCTGGTTCGGGTTTCCATCCGGCTGAGCTATCCCTCCGTGTTGGACGCGGGTTATTCGCTGGGGGCCATAACCACGGATCAGGCAGCCCAGGCATACCGGGATGAGCTGGAAGAAAAGCAGCGGGCCCTGGTGAAACAAATAGAGGAATACTGCGGAGAGGCCGTGCCCCTGCATTGGCAAATGACCCTGACCTCTGATGTGATTTCCGTGGAGGTGCGGGAGGCGGCGCTGGAGTGGATCCGCTCCCTGCCGGAGGTCCTGGCAGCGGAAAAGGAAAACCAAAACGAGACCAACCATTAAAATTAGAACCAAAGGAAGAAATTATATGAAGCTTAAAGATGCATTTTTAACCCAGCAGGTGGGGGACGCCCAGGTCATGGTGGCCACGGACAGCCACCTGTTTTCCGGCATGGTCCGCTGCAATAAAACAGCGGCCAATATTGTGGAACTGCTGAAGCAGGAAACCAGCCGGGAAGCCATTATTGAGGCCATGCTGGCCCGCTACGATGCCCCCCGGGACATGATTGAAAAGGATGTGGATAAGGTCCTGGAGAGCCTGCGGGGCATAGGGGCCATAGAGGAATAAGCAATCAAGGGTTTTATGCCGCATCCCGCGGCATATCAATAGGAGGGCAAAGCTAAATAGCTCTTCAAAAATATACCATAGAGAAAGAGAGGAAAAAGGTATGACAAAAAGCAAAAAATTCAACCGTTTTTTGTCAGTGCTCCTGGCCGCGGCCATGATCCTTTCCTCCGGACACTTCCCTGTCCGGGCGGAAGGCAGTGAAAACGGCGAGAGCACAGGTGTCACCTGGGAGAAGGTCGAGAACAAAGGCAACGGTCTTCTTTTCAGAGACAAGAAGACACAGCAGGTCTTTGAAGACATATATGTCAAAGACGGCATGATCCGAGTCTCCATTTTATTGGATTCGGCCCCTACTTTGGACAAGTTCCCTGCCTACGAAATCGCGGCGAACACCAGTGCCAAGTCCTATCGGCAGCAGCTGCAAAAGCAGCAGGACGCCATGGCCGAGACCATCTCCGCCAAGGTCCTGGGCGGTGAAAAGCTGGATGTGGTGTGGAACCTGACCCTGGTAACCAATATTATTTCTGCTAATGTTCCCTATAATAAAATAGAGGAGATCAAAGCCACTCCCGGTGTAAAGGATGTGGTTATCGAAACTCTTTATGAAGTCGAGGAAGTCACCCCGGACGATGAGCCGAATATGGCCATTGCCAGTACCATGGTGGGGGGCGACTTTGCCTGGGCCGCCGGTTATACCGGTGCCGGCAGCAAGGTGGCCATCATCGATACGGGTATCGACCTGACCCACGAGCTCTTTGACGGAGCGGGCCTGGAATATGCCCTTTCCACCCTGGATCAGAATGTGGATCTGCTGACGGAAGATGAAGTGGCTCAGGTTTGGGGTCAGCTCAATATCTCCAGGCGGGTGGCGGACGGCAACGGCGCCTACAAGAGCACCAAGGTTCCCTTCGGCGTCAACTATGCCAGCCGGAATCTGGATCCCTCCCATATTTCCGGCACGGGTCTTTCCGGTCACGGTTCCCATGTGGCCGGTATTGCGGCGGGTAACCGTTATGTGTCTGACGGCAACGGCGGTTTTGTGGCTTCTCTGGAGAGGGTCAAAACCCAGGGCGAAGCCCCCGATGCCCAGATCCTGGCCATGCAGACCTTCGGCAACGGCGGAACCACCTCGGACGCGGACTACATGGTAGCTATTGAGGACGCCATCCTGCTGGGGGCGGACTCTGTGAATCTTTCCCTGGGTTCAAGCTCCGCGGGCTTTACGGTGAATACCACTTATCAGGCCATTCTGAACAATCTGTCTAAATGCACCAACCTGATCTGGACCGGTTCCGCTGGCAACAACTACGACTGGACCGAATCCAATTTGGGTGTCCTGTATGACGATGATGTAAACTACGCCACCGGCGGCAGCCCCAATACCTATGCCAACACCTTAAGCACCGCTTCCATTGATAACGACGGTGTCATCGGCGTGGGCTTTACTGCCAATGATGTGTTCGTGATTTACAACGAAAGCAGCGGTTATAGCAATGAGCCCATGACCAGTATTGCCGGAGAATATGAATATGTGATCATCAACGGCCCCGGCGTGGACGACAATAATCATGTGGGCCAGGACGGGGACCAGTTCCTGGCGCTGGTAGAGGATTTAGGCGAGGATGCCATTAAGGGCAAGGTAGCCTTCTGCTTCCGGGGCACCTCCTCCTTCTTTGCCAAGGCCAATGCGGCCATTGCCCAGGGCGCCGTAGCCGTGGTTATCATCAACAACCAGGCCGGCACTATTAATATGAATCTGACGGGCTACAGCTATAAAGCCCCCGCCGTATCCATTACCCAGGCGGAAGGCCGGGAGATCATTGCCGCCTCCCAGCCCCTTGCCAATAATGCTGGGCTGGATGCCTATGCCGGTACCATTCAGATCTCCGCAGCGGACGACGCCCATGTGGTAAACTATAATGCGCAGAATTACACCATGAGCGACTTCTCCAGCTGGGGCGTTCCCGGGGATCTGTCCCTGAAGCCGGAAATCACCGCCCCCGGCGGCAATATCTATTCCGTGGACGGCGCTCATTATGAAAGCGGGAATGTGACAGGCGGCCCCGGCAAGTACACTCTTATGAGCGGAACCTCCATGGCGGCCCCTCAGATGGCCGGCGTGGTGGCTGTGCTGGCCCAGTATATCCGGGAGAACGACCTGGTGGCAAAAACCGGTTTAAGCGTCCGCCAGCTGGCCCAGAGCCTGCTCATGTCCACCTCCGTGCCCGTGATCGGGGAAAAGGGCATGTACTCCCTCATGAAACAGGGCTCCGGTCTGGTGAATATCAATAATGCCATCAATGCCCGCTCCTTCGTGACCATCGACAAGGTGGCGGATACGGCTCCTGCCTCTGCGGCCGCCTCCATTGCCGACGGCAAGGTGAAGGTGGAATTGGGCCAGGTGCTGAACGATTCGGTTCAGATCACCTTCAGCCTGCACAATTTCTCCGACGAAACCACCTCCTTCGAACTGGAGGCCGAGTTCTTTACCCAGTTAGTTGCCCAGGGTTATCGTCTGCAGGAAGTGGAACCCCTTACCCTGAAGCTTGATTGGGCCAACAATGCGAAGAACGATAAGTTCGACTTTAATGGAGATAAGGATGTAGACAGCCTGGATGCTCAATTCTTGCTGGATGTCTGCTCCGGCCTGGAGTCCGAGGACAATATCAACCCCAACTCCCAGCCGGATATTGACGGCGACGGCGATATCGACACCTACGATGCCCGTCTGGCCTTCGAAAAACTCAGCACAGCTACCATCAATCTGCTTCCCGGCGAGGCCATGGAAGTGGTGCTGACCCTTTCCGGTCTGGAGGCGGCTTTAGGCAGCTACCCCAACGGCAACTACATTGAAGGCTTCATCTATGCCACGGAAAGCGACACCCTGGATGGGGCTATTGGCATCACCCATTCCATCCCGGTTCTGGGCTTCTATGGCAACTGGACAGACGCTTCCATGTTCGACAAGGGCTCCTATGTGGACTTCGTTCACGGGCTGGAGAACAGATTCCCCTACATGGCCTATGCCTTTGACAAATCCGGTCAGGGCAAGCCCGACCTCTTTATAGACGGAGGTAAGGCTCAGGGCTTCCTGGTGCAGTATGCTGGCAGCTCGACTAAATACTTCTTCGGCGGAAACCCTCTGGAAGCTGACAAGCAGTATTATCCCGAGCGGAACGCCATCAGTCCCAGCTCTGTGATTACGGATGTGCAATATTCCCTGATCCGGAATGCCTCGGCCCGCCGCTTCTTTATTACCAACGGTGCCGGCAAGGAAGTAGCCAAGAACACTCTGTACATCGATGGCCAGGCCTACGGTGCCTACTATTACCGCAGCCAGAGCCAGTGGCGCAATGATACAGGCACCACCGCCATCGGCTACAGCCCCAGCGGCTCCAACGGCACCAAGCTGAATCTGAACTTCCAGGCGGCACCGGAGTATTATGTAAACCGGGGCATTGACTGGAACGAGTTGGGCGAAGGCTCCATCTTCTCCATCCCCTTCGTGGTGGACGGCGCAGCCCCTACCATCGTGGCTGTGGAGGAAGAGGCCAGCCTGCTCACCGTGATCGCCCACGACAATGAGTACATTGCCGCCGTTGCTTTGTATACTGAGGATGGCAAGGCAGTCAAACACTTCGGCGGTCTGGACAACATCCGCAAGGGCGAGCAGTACAGTTATGAATTCAAGCTGGATGAGCTTTTTGACGGCAAGGATATCCCGGACCATCTCCTGGTGGAGGTTTACGATTACGCGGCCAATTTGTCCACCTACAAGGTAAACTTCAACAAGGATGAACTGAATGAAGATGTTACCCTGACCCTGAAAGAGACTTCTGTCCGTATCCTGCGGGGCAATACGGCCCAACTGGAAGCCGTTGTAAGCCCTTGGGGCGCTCCCGATGAAGTATTCTGGAGCTCTGAGGACGAATCCATCGCCACTGTGAATGAATTAGGAACCGTTACGGCTGTGTCCAAGGGTAAGACCCGCATTGTCTGCAGCTATGCGGAGGATCCTACCATTGAAGCCTATTGCGAAGTGGAAGTCTTCCTGATTCCCATGACCCTCATCGGCGTGCTCCAGGATGAGGCGGGCAATCCTCTGTATTTCTCCTGGGATCTGGAAAATGACGAAACCTGGACGCCCCTTGGGGACTTCCCGGAAGGCATTACCGCCATGACCCTGGATCCTACGGATTCCACCCATGCTTACATTCAGGACTGGAACGGAGATATTGTTGAGATCAGTTTGGAAACAGATGAGGTCCTCAATAGCTTTGCCGGTGCGGACATGTTTGGCGGCTGGGGTCCTTTGGACGATATGGCGATGGGTAAGCTGTACAACGAAGCCAATCCCGATGCCCACCGTATTTACGGTGTCAACAACAACTATAGTGGCAGCGGCATGCTGTTGTACCATCATCTCGGCACCGAAACTTGGAGCGGCTATGTGATCGGCGGCACCCTGGCCGGCATTGCCTACGAGCCCGCAGACGGCTATGACTGGTACTACCTGTTGGATGCCAATGGCACCATGTACAGCCGTGCTGTGACCAGCGATGGCACAACCTATCGCGGAACCACCTACGCAACGGATCTGAATTTTAAGGTCGAGCTCATGGATGGGGAAAAATTTAGCGGCAACTCCATGGTCGAAGGCTCCGACGCCAACTTCTACCTGGCTCACTTCAACGGCTCCACCAGCGAAATCTATCAGCTTTCCTATGCTGGAGCGAATGTGGGATTCAGATCTTCTTACATCGGAAATGTGGGCGACGGCGTATGGCCGGTGGTGCTGTTGGGCGCCATTTCCAACAATGCCGGTGCCGGTGGTAATAACGTAGGGGATGTGCCTGAATGGCATGCGGTGCGTGACGCGGCAGAGCTGGTGGAAGAAAGCGCCATTGAACTGGAATTCGTGGACGGACAGCTGCAGCCCGTGGGCGGCACCAATGCGGTGAAGGCCGGGGCGGATCAGCCCGCGGAACCCGACAAGGTAAACACCGAAGTCACCGTGGAAATCACCGCGGAAGAGCTTTCCATGAACGGTCTGATCACGGTGGAAATTCCTGACACTGTGACCCTGGTGGGCTACGAAAGCCAGGCACAGTTCCAGTCTGCCAACGAAGAAGCCACCAAGTTCACCTTTGCCTTTGTGGACTTTGACGGATTCAAGGAAGGCGAAACCATCCTGACCCTGAAGTTCAGCAAGGGAAGCGTGGGCACCGTGAACATCGTCACCTCGGATATCAACGAGGATGATGAGAATCAGCTGGAAGAAACCGTGGTATTAGGCCCTGCCTCCCACTCCGAACACACCTACGAAGCACCTGTATGGGAGTGGAATGTGGAAGAAAAGCCTTACACCGCCACCGCCACCTTCAACTGCTTCCTGAAGGATGACAGCCAGGTTCTGGATGCGGTCGTCACCATGGAAGAGCTGACCGACCAGAAGATCATCCGCTATACCGCCACCGTGGAGTTTGAGGGAACGGAATATACGGATATCTATGAAGAGGCTATGCCGCAGGTGACCATCGATACCGTGGCCCTAACACTGGGCAACCGCATCGACCTTTTCGTCAAGGTGTTGGTACCGGATGAAGCGGTAAAGGCCGTGCTGACATACTCTTGTCCGGATTCCATCGTACCGACT
>CACZSB010000014.1 GCA_902783765.1 uncultured Lachnospiraceae bacterium | reverse complement strand
GTGATCCGGGTGTTCGGCAATTATCCCGAAGGAGTCACCTTTGCCATCCTCTTCGGCAATATTTTAGTGCCCTATATCAATGACCTGACCCGGACCAAGCCCTTGGGAGGCCTGGTGGCACAAAAAGAAAAGAAGGAGGCGGCGCCATGAAGAATTCGCTTTTTCGGGAAATGATCAAACCGGTGCTGGTGCTGACCCTGATCTGCCTGGGGGCGGCGGCTCTTTTAGGGGCTGTGAACAAGGTGACGGCTCCCATCATCGAAGAAAATGCGTTGCAAAAGGCCCAGGAGACAAGACGGCAGGTGCTGCCCGGAGCGGGCAATTTTACGGAAATCGACTGCGATAAAGAAGCCCTGGATATTACAGGGGCCTTCCGGGAGGAAAACGGCCTGGGCTATGTAATCAGCTCCTCCCATAAGGGCTACGGCGGCCAGGTGGTGGTGACCCTGGGTCTTTCCCCGGAGGGGAAGATTCTGGGTATCAGCGTGGATGTTTCCACCGAAACCACCGGGGTGGGCTCCAAGGCCGGGCGGGAGGATTATCTCTCCCGATATATCGGCCTGTCCGGCAGTGCGGATCAGGTGGATACCATATCCGGCGCCACCTACTCCAGTGCGGCGGTGAAAAGCGGCGTTCAGGCGGCGCTGGCGGCCTTTGAAGCCATTAAGTGATAGGAGGGTGCAGCTGTGAAGGAAAAATGGAAAATCCTGACCAATGGAATATTTAAAGAAAACCCGGTGCTAATCCTTCTCCTGGGCTGCTGCTCGGTGCTGGCGGTGTCCGTGACGGTGTCCGGCGCTTTAGGCATGGGCATAGCCCTGACCTTTGTACTGGTCTGCTCCAATGTGGTAATCTCCCTGCTGCGGAAGCTGATTCCGGATAAGGTGCGGATTCCCTGCTATATCGTGGTAATTGCCACCTTCGTGACCCTGGTCCAGATGGTGGTGGAGGCCTTTTTGCCGGAGCTGAATAAGGCGCTGGGGGTTTTCCTGGCCCTGATCGTGGTATACTGCATTGTACTGGGCCGGGCGGAAATGTTTGCCAGCAAGCACGGGGTGGTGGACAGCTTTTTGGACGGTTTGGGCATGGGCATCGGCTATACCATCGTGATTTTGGGCATCGCCCTGGTCCGGGAGCTCATAGGCAACGGCACCATATTGGATCAGCGGATTATTCCGGAGGGATATCAGATTGGTATTATTTCCCAGACCCCCGGCGGCTTTATGATGTTCGGCTTTGCCATTGCCCTGCTGGTTTTCTGCCTGGGCAAAAAGGGGAAAAAGTTCGATCCCCGCATAGGCTGTGACGGGGCCTGCGCCGGCTGCGCCCGGAGCTGCGAAAACCGGATTCAGGAGGCGCCCAAGGCCAATGCTGAGGAGGTGAAGGCATGAGCGAAGTATCCAAATTATTACTGATCACCTTTTCCATGATTTTTACGGAAAACTATGTGCTGGTGCAGTTTTTGGGCATCTGCCCCTTCCTGGGGGTTTCCAAGGAGTTTGATTCCTGTCTGGGCATGTCCGGCGCCGTGATTTTTGTTATGACCCTGGCCTCTGCGGTGACCTGGCTGGTTTATACCTTCCTGATGGTGCCCCTGGGTCTGGAATACATGTCCACCATCATCTTTATTTTGGTGATTGCGGCCCTGGTGCAGTTTGTGGAAATTGTGCTGAAGAAGTTTATCCGGCCCCTGTATGAGAGCCTGGGTGTTTATCTGCCCCTGATCACCACCAACTGTGCGGTGCTGGCGGTGACCCTGCTCAATATCGAGGAACATTATAATTTCATCGAATCCGTGGTGGACGGCCTTACGGCGGGCATCGGTTTCGGACTGGCCCTGATTCTGTTCTGCGGCGTTCGGAAAGCCTTGGAACGGGCCAAGCCCCCTAAACCCTTTGAGGGTCTGCCCATTACCCTGGTGGCGGCGGCGCTGACCAGCATGACCTTCATGGGCTTTGTGGGCATAGCCGACAGGCTTTTCGGATAAGGAGGCGGCCATGAATCCTGTATTGATTGCGGTAATCGTTTTAGGGGCGGTAGCTCTGGTCTGCGGCCTTTTACTGGTTATGGCCTCCCATTTTATGGCGGTACCGGTGGATGAAAAATTCCTGGCCCTTCGGGAGGTTTTGCCCGGCGCCAATTGCGGGGGCTGCGGCTATCCAGGCTGTGACGGCTATGCCAAGGCGCTGGCAGATGGCCGGGAGGAAAAAACCAATAAATGCAGTGCCGGAGGCAATGAAGTGGCGGAAAAATTAGCCGCTGCCTGCGGGAAAAGCTTTGAGGAAGCGGAAAAGCGGGTGGCTTTTGTGCAGTGCCGGGGAGAAATCGGCCTTACGGAAAAGAAGGACGAATACCAGGGCACGAAAAGTTGTCAGGCGGCCCGCCTGCTTTTTGGCGGAGACGGAGCCTGTCAGTACGGCTGTTTAGGCTACGGCGACTGCGCCGCCATTTGTCCCCAGGGGGCCATTTCCCTCATTAAAGGGGTGGCCCGGGTGAATCCGGAGCGCTGCATTGCCTGTGGTCAGTGTCTGGGGGCCTGTCCCCAGCGGATTATTGCCCTGATCCCCTTCAATGCCCCTGTGAAGGTGGCCTGCTCCAATAAGGAAAAGGGGGCGGTGGCCCGGAAAAAGTGCAGCGGCGCCTGTATTGGCTGTAGTCTGTGCGCCAGAAATTGTCCGGCCGAGGCGATTCAGGTGGAAGGCAATTTGGCCCGGGTGAATTACGAACGCTGCGAAGGCTGCGGAGCCTGTCAGGGGGCCTGCCCTCAAAAATGTATCCTGTAGGGAAGAAGGGGCTGCCTTGAAGCGCTTATGCCTTCTTCTCCTCAGTTTGACTTTGTTCCTGGGGGCCTGTGAAAGGGTCCCGGGGGAGCAAAGTCTTTCTTTTTTTGCCATGGACACCTACATGGATTTGCGGATCATAGGGGGGGATGCGGCCCTTTTGGCCTCCCTTAAGGAAAAAACAGAAGCCCTGGAAGCCCTCTTTTCTGTGACCCGGGAGAACAGCGAGATTTCAGTTCTGAACCGGGACGGCCATGTGATTCCCTCGGAAGATACGGAAGCGATTCTGAAAAAAGCCCTGGCTCTGTGTGAAAGAAGCGGAGGGGCCCTGGATATTACCATTTACCCGGCCCTGTTGGCCTGGGGCTTTACCGGGGGCAGCTTTCAGGTTCTTTCCCCGGCGGAAAGCCAGGAACTGGCGGCGAAAACGGATTATAAAAAACTGGTTTTCACGGAAAAAGGACTGGAGCTTCCCGGGGATATGGCGGTGGATCTGGGAGCTGTGGCCAAGGGATATACCGCCGATGTATTGGCCCGGATGCTTCAGGAGGCAGGGATTCAACAGGCCCTGCTGGATCTGGGAGGGAATATCCTGGCCTTGGGCACTAAAACCGATGGAAGCCCTTGGCAGATTGGTTTGCGGGATCCCGCCGGGGAAGGAATCATCGGCCGCCTGTCCGCCCGGGATGAAGCGGTGGTGACCTCCGGCAGCTACGAGCGGAGCTTTCAGGACGCAGCGGGCCGGCGCTACGGCCACATTTTGGACCCTGCCACCGGGCGTCCGGCGGAAAGCGGCCTGCTTTCGGTGACGGTGGTGGGCCGGGAGGGCCTGCTCTGCGACGGACTTTCCACAGCCCTTTTCGTGCTGGGGGAAGAGGGGGCCATAGCCCTCTGGCGGGCCTCTTCGGATTTTGAAATGATTTTAATCAGCGAGGATGGGAAAATGCTAATCAGCGAGGGCCTGCAGGATCGTTTTCAGCCTGGGGAAAACTGCCCCTACGAAAAGCAGATTATAAAAAGAAATGAAAACTAAGTACTGGATTATAATCATTGTCCTTCTGGCCCTGCTTTTTGGCGGCCTGTACCTGGTGCAGCGCCATAATGCCCGGGCAAGCCAGGTGGCTGAAATATGGGTGGATGGAACGCTCTTTAAACGCATCGATTTATCCCAGGTGAAGGAAGCCTATACCTTGGTGGTGGGCGACTTGGAAAAGGGCAGCAATACCATTTTGGTGGAGCCGGGGCGAATTCGTGTGCTGGAAGCGGATTGTCCGGATTTGTTATGTGAAAAACAGGGCTGGCTTCCGGGGGGCGCGGGCCCCATCGTTTGTCTGCCCCATAAATTGATTATCCGCATGGGAGAAGAGTAGAAGATGGCAGGGTCTAAAAAAGAAATGGTGCGGCGTATGAGCCGGGATGCCCTGCTCACCACCCTGGCCCTGGCCCTTTATGTGCTGGAGGCCCATTTGCCGCCTCCGGTGCCGGTGCCGGGGATCAAGCTGGGCCTGGCCAATATTGTTACCTTATTTGTCCTTTTTCGCTTTAACGAAAAGGAGGCGGCAGCGGTGCTGTTCTGCCGTATATTGCTGGGCTCCCTTTTCGGCGGGCAGCTGATCAGCCTGCTGTTTTCCGCCAGCGGCGGCCTGCTGGCCTTTCTGCTTTTGCTGCTTCTGAAAAGAATCCTTAAGCCTTCCCAAATCTGGGTGGCCGGGGTTTTTGCCGCCATGGCCCATAATCTGGGGCAGATTTTCATGGCCCGGCTGGTGCTGGGCCGGCCGGAGGTGCTGGCCTATTTGCCCCTGCTGATGATATCCGGTATTATCACCGGTCTGGTGACGGGCATCACGGCGCAGATTCTGTTAAAGCGGCTGCGGGGAGTGAAAATCCTCCAGGATTAACCACACTTAATACTGTTTTTCTATCTACAGATTTTCCGCAAAAAAGCGACGGGCATTTTCGAAAAAGATGCCGTCCGCCAGGCTCCGGGGAAGCCCCTGGGCCAGCAGATAATCATAAAGCCGGGCCACCTTGGTAGGAGAGGAAAGATAATCCGGCAGGGGCGCTCCGTCAAAATCTGAGCCCAGAGCCAGAATCTTTTCGCCCCCTAATTTGATGAAATGCTGGATATGGGCCAAAATCTGCTCCGGCCCCGTTTCAACCCCTCCCTCTGCCAGAAAGCTTTTGCAATAATTCAGCCCCACCAGGCAATTTCGTTTGACCATTTCCCGTATCATATCATCCGTAAGATTCCGCCTGTGGCTGCAAATGCTCCGGGCGTTGGAATGGCTGGCCACAAAGGGCTTTTTGACAAAAGCCATAAGCTCCTCAAAACCCCGGTCATTCAGGTGAGACACATCCACCAGAATCCCTTCTCTTTCCATTTCCCCCACCGCTTCCCGGCCGAAGGGGGAAAAGCCGTGGTCGCTGTCGTGGCCTGAGGCGATTTCGTTTTCCATATTCCAGGTGAGGGTCATGCAGCGGACGCCGTGACGGCGCAGCAGCCCCACCCGGCTTAAATCTCCCAGGAGTACGGAACCGTTTTCAACGGTGAGAAAGGCCGCGGTCTTGCCCGCCTCCCAGGCCGCCTCCATGTGGGCGGCTGTTTCGCAGGGGGCGATGCGGTCCGAAAACTTTTCCGTTTGCCGGACAAAGCTTCTCCGGCTGATTTCATAAAAATCCGCCGCCTCCGGCCCCCGCAGGGGATCGGGCACATAAATGGCATAAAACTGGGCCCATTTCACCGACTCCGGCAGGGCGGAAAGGGAAAGAACCTGTTGGGGATCCTCCAGGGTGTCAAGATTTTCATCCCCCGCCTTCTTCCAGCGGGTCAGGGTATCGCAGTGTAAATCCACAATGGCATAGGGTTCCATGGTAAACTCCTTTGCAAAGGGCAGTAATAGGATGGCCGGAGCCTCCGGGGCAACCATAGCACGGGTTTCCGGGTAAAGTCAACGGTTTGACAGCGGGGCCCCTTTGGGGTATTCTAAAGGAGTAAGAAAAAGATTGGAGGATTCCTATGAGCAAAATAGTCATCACCATGGAAAACGGTGGGGTAATGGAAGCGGAATTATACCCTGAAATTGCCCCTATTACCGTGGAAAACTTTGAAAAATTAGTGGAACAGGGCTTTTACGACGGCCTGATTTTCCATCGGGTCATTCCGGGCTTTATGATCCAGGGGGGCTGTCCTGAGGGCAACGGCACCGGTGGCCCCGGCCATACCATTAAGGGAGAGTTTAACGCCAACGGCGTTAAGAATGATTTAAAGCACAGCCGGGGCGTATTGTCCATGGCCCGAACCATGGATCCGGATTCCGCCGGCTCCCAGTTTTTTATCATGCACGCGGATGCCCCCCATCTGGACGGTCAATATGCCGCCTTCGGCAAACTGACCAAGGGCCTGGAGGTGGTGGATCAGATCGCCGGCACCCCCACGGATTTCAGAGATAAACCGAAGCAGGAACAGAAGATAGCCAGTATTCGTCTGGAAAAATAAGAGCCGCAGCCCCTGCCGGCTAAAGAGCAGGAGCCCTTTTCATGAATGAAATCAAAGAAAAAATCCTAAAGGGCGAACGGGCCCTCTTTGGCAGCCGGGATGCGAGGATCATCCGCTGCTGCTTTGAATCGGGGGAATCCCCTTTAAAGGAAAGCCGGGGTCTGGAGATCGATACCTGCCTTTTCCAGTGGAAATATCCCCTGTGGTACTGTAAAGATGTGAAGGTAAAGGACAGCAGCTGGTTCGACATGGCCCGGGCCGGGGTCTGGTACACGGAGAATATTGCCGTGGAAAACTCCCTGATCCAGGCTCCCAAGAATTTCCGCCGCTGCAGTCAGGTGAATTTGTCCCATGTGACCTTCACCAATGCCCAGGAAACCCTGTGGAGCTGCCGGGGTGTGAAATTAAGCCATGTTACCGCCGCCGGCGCCCCCTATTTTGCCATGAACAGCCAGGATATGGAGATAGACGGTCTGATTCTGGACGGGAATTATTCCTTTGACGGGGCGAAAAATGTGGTGATCCGCAATTCCCGGCTGCTGACTAAGGACGCCTTCTGGAATACGGAAAATGTGACGGTTTATGACAGCTTCATTTCCGGGGAATATCTGGGCTGGAATGCCAAAAACCTGACCTTGGTGAACTGCACCATCGAAAGTCTCCAGGGCATGTGCTATATCGACAATCTGGTCATGAAGAACTGCAAGCTGATCAACACCACCCTGGCCTTTGAATATTCCACGGTGGAGGCGGAGATCGACAGCCGCATTGAAAGCGTTTTCAATCCCGCCGGGGGAAGCATTAAGGCGGAGGCCATCGGGGAATTGATTCTGGAAAAGGATGAAATCGACCCCGGAAAGACCCGGATTCTCTGTCAGGCCATTGAAAAGCATTCCGAAAAGCCGGAGTGGAAATAATATGTACGATTTTGATAGCATTATTGACCGGCGTCCCTTCCACAGCCTGAAATGGGATGTGGAAGAGGGGGCGCTGCCCATGTGGGTGGCGGATATGGATTTTGCTGCGGCGCCTCCCATCCGGGCAGCCCTGGAAAAACGCTTAATGCACGGGATTTTCGGCTATACCCATGTGCCGGAGGCCTGGTATGAGGCCTATATAAAATGGTGGCGGGAGCGCCATGATTTTACCATGGAAAAAGACTGGCTGATGTTTGTGACGGGGATCGTTCCCGCCATTTCCTCCATGGTGAGAAAGCTCACCACCCCCAATGAAAATGTGCTGATCCAGACTCCGGTGTACAATATATTCTTTAACAGCATTGTCAATAACGGCTGCCGGGTCCAGGAAAGCCCTCTGATCTATCGGGACGGCCGTTATGAAATGGATCTGGAGGATCTGGACCGGAAAATGGCGGATCCCCAGACCAATTTGATGATCCTCTGCAATCCCCACAATCCCGTGGGGAAGATCTGGGACAGGGAGACCCTGGCCCGGGTGGGGGAGCTGGCGGAAAAGCATCATGTGACGGTGATATCCGATGAGATCCACTGCGATTTAACGGAGCCGGGCACGGAATATGTCCCCTTCGCCTCCGTATCCGAAACCTGCCGCCGGGTATCTGTGAGCTGTATGGCTCCCACTAAAAGCTTTAATCTGGCAGGACTTCAGACGGCGGCCATAGCCGTGGCGGATCCTTTTTTGCGCCATAAGGTGAACCGGGGCATCAATACGGATGAAGTGGCGGAGCCCAATGCTTTTGCCTGCGAGGCGGCGGCGGCGGCTTTTAACGAAGGCGGCCCCTGGCTGGATGAGCTGCGGGCCTATGTCTGGGAGAACCGCCGTATTGCGGAGGAGCGGATTCGAAGGGATCTGCCCCAGGCGGGGATCGTTTCCGCCCAGGCCACCTATTTGATGTGGCTGGATGTATCCGCTTACGGAGGGGGTCAGGCGGCGGCCCGGAAGCTGAAGGAGCGCAGCGGCTTGATCGTAACGGCGGGTGATGCCTATGGTACAGCGGGAGCGGATTTTATCCGGGTCAATCTGGCCTGTCCCCGGGCTCTGCTGGAGGATGGGCTCAATCGATTGATAAAAGGATTAGAAGCTATTTAACTGGCTCCTCGCTGGCTGTTTTCCGCGAGGCGGCGCGGGACAGGACGAAAACTTTTCTCACCCCGCTTCGAAGGGGTTCGAAAAGTATTGTCTGTCCGCTTGCCCGCGACAAAAGGGCCGAGGGCGGAACAATACTTTCCAGCTGCCTTTATTGGCAGCGGGAAAGTTTTCGTGTCCGCCCCGAGGCCCCAAATGATTAGGTACAGGTAAAACTATGGCAGAATATACAATTCTAGCAACAGAGGGCCGGGCCAAGCGGGGACGATTTGAGACCGTCCACGGCACCATAGAAACCCCGGTCTTTATGAATGTGGGCACCGCCGCAGCCATCAAGGGGGCGGTTTCCACCATGGACTTAAAGGAAATCGGATGTCAGGTGGAATTATCCAACACCTACCATCTCCATGTGCGTCCCGGGGATGAACTGATTCGGGACCTGGGGGGCCTTCACGCTTTCATGAACTGGGACAGGCCCATATTAACGGATTCCGGGGGCTTTCAGGTCTTTTCCCTGGCAGGCCTGCGGAAAATCAAGGAGGAGGGGGTATCCTTCAACTCCCATATCGACGGCCGGAAAATCTTCATGGGGCCGGAGGAGAGTATGGGGATCCAGTCAAATCTGGCCTCCACCATTGCCATGGCCTTCGATGAATGCATCGAGAATCCTTCTCCCCGGGAGTATGTGGAAAAAAGCGTGGACCGCACCACTCGCTGGCTGATTCGCTGTAAGGAGGAAATGGCCCGCCTGAACAGTCTGCCGGAAACCATCAATAAGAACCAGCTGCTTTTCGGCATCAATCAGGGGGGCACCTATGGAGATATCCGCATCCGCCACGCCCAGGAAATCTCGGAGCTGAACCTGGATGGCTATGCGGTAGGCGGTTTGGCAGTGGGGGAAAGCCACGAAGAAATGTACCATATTTTGGATGAAGTGGTGCCGCACCTGCCGAAAAACAAGCCAACATACCTGATGGGGGTGGGAACCCCGGCCAATATTCTGGAAGCGGTGGACCGGGGGGTGGACTTTTTTGACTGCGTGTATCCCAGCCGCAACGGCCGCCACGGCCATGTGTATACCAACCACGGAAAACTGAATTTATTCAACAAAAAATACGAGCGGGACGGAGCCCCCATAGAAGAGGGCTGCGGCTGTCCCGCCTGCCGTCATTACAGCCGGGCCTATATCCGTCATCTGCTGAAAGCAGGGGAAATGCTGGGCATGCGACTCTGCGTCTTGCATAATTTGTATTTTTATAATACAATGGTGGCTGAAATCCGGGCCCATCTGGAGGTCGGCAGTTTTGGTTCATTCAAAAAACAAAAGCTGGCGGCCTTGGAGGAGGCCGGGGAAAAATAAGGAGATTTGCATGAATTACCTCTTACTGGAAGAAGCTGCTCCCACGGGGATGAACGGCACGGTGCTGATTATCTACATTGTGGTCTTTGCTGCCATGATGTACTTTATGATCATTAAGCCTCAGAAAAAGCAGCGCAAAGAGCAGATGGAGCTTATGAACCGAATGGAAATCGGCGATTCCGTGATGACCACCGCCGGCTTCTACGGTGTGATCATTGACATGACCGATGATACGGTAATCGTAGAATTCGGAAACAACAAGAATTGCCGGATTCCCATGCAGAAGCAGGCCATCGTACAGGTGGAAAAGCCTGCGGAGGTATAATATAAACCAGGGAAAGCCAGGAGCAGAAGCAGGGCCCCGAATACGGACCTTTCTTTTGCTGTGATATTGGATGATGCAGAAAAGAAAAAGCATAATTGCATATATCTTTTTCGCTGCCCTTACAGCGGGGCTTTTTATGCTGTGTCTGCTGTTTATTCCCTCCACCGCTGCCCTGGCGGATGAAACCGCCCCCGGAGAGACGGATCCCCAGCCCGGAGATTATTTCCCGGCGGAAGCCATCTCCATTCCCCTGGCCTCCCCCTTTACCTACGGGGTGGTGACGGAGGATATGGACCTTTTTGTGGTCAACTGGGAAAGCGCCAATGTGCGAAAGGCGCCGGGCACGGAGAATCCCATAGGAGCCAAGGTACGAAAATGGCACAGTTTCCAGGTTTTGGGCGAGGACAAGGATTCCGAAGGCAAGACTTGGTATAAGGTGCTGGTGGAATGGGAGGGAGAGAATTTTACCGGCTATATTGCGGCTACCATGGGGAGCGTTACGCGTTTATCTGCTGCGGGGGATTCTTATGAGAATTATTTGACGCTTCTGAGCTTTCCCCCCTCGTATACCGCCCGCTTAAAGGAAGTTCATGCCCAGTATCCCCGTTGGTTTTTCATTCCAAATAATACAGGGCTTGACTGGTCTTACGTGTTGAGTGAGGAAGCCAATCCGGATCACCGGGTGGGCATATCCTTAATATCCATCAGCAGCCCTTCCTCCCATAAATCCACCAGAAACAACAATTATGATTGGTATACCAACACCTGGAAGGCCTATGACTCCGGCGGCTGGACGCTGGCTTCGGATGAAATCGTAGCCTATTATCTGGATCCTCGGAATTTTATCGGTGCCGGGGATGATAGAATCTTCCTGTTCCTGAATTTGAGTTTTGACGGTTCTCAAACCGTGGAGGGGATTCGGGCCCTGGTAAAGGGAAGCTTCATGGAAGAGGGAAAAGCCCGTTATGGGGAAACCTTCTCCTATCCGGAGGTTCTGTATCAGGTAGGCCAGCAGGTGGGAGTGAGTCCCTATTATCTGGCGGCTTCCATCCGGCAGGAGGTGGGGAGCAACGGCTCCGGCAGTGTGAGCGGTACCACCCGTTACGGCGCCATTTATAATTATTACAATATTCAGGCTTATGCCAGAAATGGCCTGCCCCCCATGGAGGCGGGGCTGGACTGGGCTTCTCAGCGGCCTTCCGGCAGTAATCCCTACGACCGCCCCTGGAACGAGCGGCAGAAAGCTCTGCTGGGGGGGGCCAAGTATTTCGCTTACAATTACGTGGATCGGGGCCAGAACACCCTGTATCTGAAAAAGTTCAATGTGATGGGCGGCTTTACCCATCAGTACATGACCAATGTGACGGGGGCGGCTTCCGAGGCGAAAAACATTGCCAAGGCCTACGACAGCGAATCCCGGGGCAATATCCTGTCCTTTGATATACCCATTTATACCGATATGCCGGCGGAACCCTGCCCCCAGCCCACGGGCAACGGCAGCCCCAATAACCGTTTAAGAAGCATCAGCCTGGGAGATCAGCGGCTGGATTGTCTGACTGATATTGATAAGCAGGATTATGTGGCCGCCACCAACCGGGGGACAGTCAATATCAGCGCCCAGACCCTGGACAGCAAGGCCACCGTGGAGGGGCTTGGCAATATCAAGCTTACTCCGGGCGACAATAATCTGGTCATTACGGTAAAGGCGGAAAACGGGGCGCTGCGAGAATATCGCCTGAATGTATATTATCAGGAAGATGTCAACGGTCTTCAGACGGATTACAAGCTGGAGGATGGTATCCTAAGCGGCATCGAGCCCGGCACGAAGCTGGCGGACTTTTTGGAAAAGATCAAGGCCCCTGACCAGAGCAGCATGAAAATGCTGAAGGCAGACGGAAGCCAGATGAGCTCCGGGGATGTGGTGGGCACCGGAAATCAATTGATCCTTACGGCCCCCAACGGCAGCGAGCTGGCCCGTTACAGCCTTTTGATCTACGGCGATGTGAACGGAGACGGTGTGATCGATATCTTTGATTATGTGGGAGTTCGCAATC
This sequence comes from uncultured Lachnospiraceae bacterium, assembly GCA_902783765.1. Lineage (GTDB taxonomy): Bacteria > Bacillota > Clostridia > Lachnospirales > Lachnospiraceae > UBA6987. The sequence goes on along the minus strand of CACZSB010000014.1, from coordinate 5,028 downwards.
ACATTATCCAGACAAGCCTTTTGGAGAAGCTGAAGTTCATGGCCGGGGATATTAACAGTGACGGCTCCGTGGATGTTTTTGACCTGGTGGGCATTCGGAATCATATTATTGAATTCTCGAAAATCAATCAATAGGAGAGGAAGAGTTTATGAGTAGAGCAAAGAGAAAACAGCTGGTGACAGTGCTTTTGGCAGTACTGATCCTATTGTTCTCTGTTCATGCGGAAGCCGTGATCAGTTTTTCGAATCCCAGCTGCCTGGTGGGGGAGACAGTAACGGTTTCGTTTTCTGTTTCTGAGGCTTTTAATTCGGGCCAGATTACGCTGCTTTACGATAATGCCCGCTTAGAGTATCAAGGTCTCAGCTCCGAAGGTTTAAGCTCCACGGTCAATGTCAATGGCAATAGAATCAATATTGTATCCGGCGGCATGGATACCGATATGCATACCGTGTCTTATACCCTTCGCTTCAAAGCCATTCAGGAGGGTTCCGCCAGTATCAGTGTCGATGGGAAGAATACTAAATTTTCTGACGCCAGCCAGAACCCCATTGCCGCAGGCAGCCATGGATCCTGTACCGTTACCATTACACAGCCCACCACACAGCCTACCACACAGCCCACCACACACCAGCACAGCTACACGGAGCGAAAGGTGCTGAAGGAGAATTATAAAACCACGGATAGTGACGACGGAAAATACACTATTTATTGGGATCAGGTGCAGTATAACTGTGCCTGCGGCGAGGCCTTCGGAGATATTATCGATGAAGTGAATCACCGGGAGGAAAAGCCGCAGGAGACCACCACCCGGGCTAAATCCAGCGAAGCCAGGCTGAAATCCTTAAACTTCCTGGGTGGCGGCGAATTGAATCCCGCTTTCAATCCGGATATCTTCAGCTACACGCTGCAGCTGAGCAGTGAAGTCGATTCCCTTAAGCTGCGCTATGATTTGATGGATGAAAATGCCACGAGCTATTATTGGCCCTATGTGAATAGTATTCCCTATGGGGAAATTGAGTTTGTTTTCCGTGTTATTTCGGAAGATAAATCCCTTACCAGGGATTACCGGGTGACGATTATCCGCCCTGAAGCGCCGGAAACCACCACCGCAGAGACCACCACGGAGGAAAGTACCAGCCAGGAGGAAAGCACCACAGAGTCCGAATGCAGCACGGAGCCGGAAGAAACAAGCACGGAAATAGATAATAATGCCATCATCCTGTTTAAAGGAAATGGACACTATGTGATGGTTCTGCCTTTGCCTGCGGAATTCGAGGTTCCCCAGGGCCATGTACGGAAGGAATTAAAGGACCCCAGCGGTTATTCCTATGAGGTGCTGGTGCCGAAAGAAGTGGAGAATCCGGATTACCATATTTTCTATGGTGTGCTGATGGCGGAAATCATCGAGGAGGATCCCACGCAGAATCCGGAAGAGACGCTGCCGGTGGAAGGAGAAGAGGAGGAAACACAGGGGCCTCAGGTACGCTATGAGGAATTGGGAGAGCCCGGCTTCTATTTATTCGATCGGACCCAGGGAACGATTCAGCGCTATGGGCTGGTGGTGATTTCCGAAACCACCACAGCCGAAACCACCACGGTGGCCCCCACCACCACAGTGGCCCCCACCACAGTGGCTCCCACCACAGTGCCGGCCACCACGGCACCCGCCCGCAGTCAGGGCGGTGGCCTGCCCTGGGGCCTGTGGTTAGCCATTCTGCTGGCCTTTTCCCTGCTGATTTTGGTGATTGTGCTGTTACTGGTTTCCAAGGATCGTTTGGAAAAACAGCTGGAGCGTGCGGAACGCCTGAGCATGGAAGAAGAGGCTGCTTTCCTGGCGGTGAACAACGATACGCTGCTGGAAACGGCCATGACGGCCAACCCTCCCCAGAACTTCAGTCTGGACGATATCGAAGATTTGGACGAAATTTTAAAGCCTAAAGAATAAAGGGTTTCATGAAATTTTATGCTGTAAAAAACGGAAGGGTTCCGGGGATTTACCTTAGCTGGGCGCTGTGCGAGGCCCAGGTGAAGGGCTTCCCCGGAGCCCTGTTTAAAAGCTTTTCCACGGAGGAAGAGGCCTTGGCCTATCTTCAGGATGCCCCTCCGGAATCCCCCCTTTCCGACGCACCCTTTCCCGAGATTTATGTGGACGGCAGTTTCGACGCGGAAAGCGGGGCCTATTCCTATGGCATGGTGGTGCTGCGGGACGGTGAAGAGCTTTGCTTTAAAGAAAAGTTCACAGACCCGGAAATGGCTGTGATGCGGAATGTGGCCGGGGAAATCCAGGGGGCCCGGGCAGCCATGGATTATGCTCTGAGGGAAGGGCTGCCGGGCATATATTTGTATCATGATTATGCGGGGATCGCCCACTGGTGCACCGGGACCTGGCGGGCCAAGCTCCCCGGCACCCAGGCTTATCAGGCATATTACCAAAGTATTCGGGATCAGCTGAAGGTGGAGTTTATTAAGGTGAAGGGCCATTCCCATAATCGTTTCAACGACCTGGCGGACAGCCTGGCCAAGGAGGCCCTGGGCTTAAAAAAACCCCCTGCCCTGGAAGAGCAGGAGGGGGAAGAGGGGTAATACAAAAGGAGCCGGACCATCAGCCCAGCTCCTTTTTGATAAAGGCAGGAACCTCGGCGGGTTCGATGCCCAGTACAAAGGCGAATTCTTCGTGTAAAAGCCTTTCGGCGTCCTTCAGAAAGCTGCTGTCGGCGGAGCGGAGCTTTCGACCGTCCTCCTCCATGTCCAGTCGGCGCTGGTAAAGGGTTTTAATCAGACGGACCAGCTGAAGATGATCCCCACTGCGGATAATGGCCTGAAAGGCATCCCGCCGGGCGGTATCTCCCTCCACCCATACGGATACGGCGGTTTCGCTGCTGTGGAGAGCAGAGAGAATCTCCTCCCGGCTCAGAACAGGCCGTACCCGGGCCAGAAGCTGTTCATTATCAACAGGCAGATAGATAACAGTGTGCTTGCGGAAACAGGGGTGAAGCTCATAGAAATCTCTGTTGCTTTCGCCCCATTTTTTTGTAACAATCCCGGTGACTTGGCACACACCATCCATACCGTAATGGACGGTGTCGTTGACTGCCAGCATGACGGCCTCCTTATCTGAGCTATTCGATCCGCTTTCTTATACAATATACCATAGAAACGTCCCATTTTCAAGCAAGAAGAATAGAAATGGATATGAAATAGCAAAGAAAACAACTTTACGGAAGAGAAAAAAAAGAGTAAAATCGGGACATGGCCTGTTTAAAGGATAAAAAGCTGTTTCTGCTGGATATGGACGGGACCCTTTATCTGGATGAGACCCTCTTTCCCGGGGTTTTGGAGTTTCTGGAACTGATTCGTGTCCGGGGCGGCCGTTATCTTTTTTTGACCAATAATTCCTCCCGAAACGTGGAAGATTACCTGAAAAAGATGGAACGCCTGGGGATTTTGGCCCGGGCAGAGGATTTTATCACCTCCCTGGATGCTACCATAGCCCTTTTGCAGAAGGAGTATGTGCCCAAAAGGATCTATGCGCTGGGGACCCGCTCCATGCAGTCGCAGCTTTTGGCGGCGGGCTTTGAACTGGGAGAGGAACCCACGGCGGATATCGATTTATTGCTGGTGGGCTTCGATCGGGAATTGAATTATAAAAAGCTGGAGGATGCCTGCCGGCTTTTGGGGCGGGATATCCCTTACCTGGCCACCAACCCGGATTGGGTTTGCCCCACCGATTTCGGATATGTGCCGGATTGCGGCAGTATCTGTGAAATGCTGGAGCATGCCACGGGACGTCGCCCCCGTTTCATCGGAAAGCCTGAACCGGATATGGTCAGGCTGGCGCTAAAGCGGACAGGCTTCACGCCGGAACAGTGTCTGCTGATTGGGGACCGCCTGTACACGGATATTGCCTGCGGCCTGAAGGCCGGGGTGGAAACGGCCTTTGTATTAAGCGGCGAAGGCAAAGAGGAAGATATAGAACGCATGGGGATACGGCCTGACCGGATCTTTGCGGATATACAGGCGTTATTAAGGCGGATGGAAGAGGAAATCGCATCGGATGAAAGTAAGTAAGATCCTGAAAATAGTATTTTTAGTTCTGCTGTTGCCCCTGGGAATGGCCTATTTGTTTTCCCTGCGCTGCCGGAGAAGATGGCCCTGGCCCGAGGGGATGCAGCAGGTTCGTTATGCCCACCGGGGTCTTCACCGGCGCCCGGGACGTCCGGAAAATTCCCTGAGTGCCTTTCGGGCCGCGGTGGAAGCGGGCCTGGGGGCGGAACTGGACGTTCATTTAATGGCCGACGGCAATTTGGCGGTTATCCACGACAGCTCCTTAAAGCGAACCGCCGGGGCCGATGTGGAGGTGGAGGATCTTACTCGGGAAGAACTGGTAAAATATAGCCTAAAGGGCAGCGGAGAGCCCATTCCTCTTCTGGAAGATGTACTGCCTTTATTTGAGAATAAAACCCCTCTGGTGGTGGAATTAAAGGCCATGAACGGGAATCATGAGGCCCTTTGTGAGGCGACCTGTGCGGCTTTGGACCGTTTTAACGTGACCTATTGCATAGAAAGCTTCGATCCCCGGGTCCTGATGTGGCTGCGGAAAAATCGGCCGGAGATTATCCGGGGCCAGTTATCCGGCAGACTGAACAAATACGGCGTTCCGAAGAATCCTGTTATCCTCTGGATTTTAAGCAACCTGATGATGAATTTCCTCACCCGGCCGGATTTTATTGCCTATGACCTGGAATACCGGCGGAATCTTAGCCTGTTTCTGGCCCGAAAGATTTATGGCGTTCAGGAAGTTTCCTGGACTGTTCGGGATCCGGAAACGGCCTGGCAGCTGGAAGCAGATAACTGTCTGCTGATTTTCGAGAATTTTTGATTTATTTTCAGAAAATCATTGACATTCTGAGTAGGGTGTTGTATCATCTCTCTTGCGCCTGATAAGGTGCATGCGCGAGTGGCTCAGCGGTGGAGCACCACCTTGCCAAGGTGGGGGTCGCGGGTTCGATCCCCGTCTCGCGCTCTTTT
>CACZSB010000013.1 GCA_902783765.1 uncultured Lachnospiraceae bacterium | reverse complement strand
GCCTCTTCCTTCACGAAACGGGTCAGCTCCGCCTCCGAGGTGATGCCTACATTGAAATCTCCGTCGGTGGCCAGAATGATACGGTTATTGCCCCCGGGAATAAAATGCTTTCTGGCCGCCTCATAAGCCATTTTCAGGGCCTGCTGACCGTTGGTGGACCCTCCGGCCTGAAGCTCCTCCAGGGCCCCCATGATCCGGGCGGTCTGGTCGCCGCTGACCCCGTTCAGCACCAGCTTTTCACCGCTGGAATAGGTGATAATGGTAACCCGGTCTTTGGCGGACAGGCTTTCCGCCAGGGTCATAAAGGAGCGCTGGGCCAGAGCCAGTTTGTTGGGAGAAGCCATGGAGCCGGACACATCGATCAGGAAAACCAGATTGGAGGGAGGCAGGGCCTGGGCATCCAGCTTTTTTGCCTGGAGACCGATGAGCAGCAGCTTGGCCTGATCGTTCCAGGGGCAGTCCGCCAGCTCCATGGTGACCCCGAAGGGTTCCCCTTCCTTCGGTTCTTCATAATCATAATGGAAATAGTTGATCAGCTCCTCAATGCGCACCGCATCGGCGGGAATGGTCTGTCCGTTCCGAATCATCCGCCGCAGATTGGCATAGGAAGCGGTATCCACATCCGCCGCGAAGGTGGAAAAGGGGGAGGTTTTCACGGAGAGAAAGCCGTTTTCCGGAAGATAATTATATTCTTCGGTATTCCAGTTTTCTTCTCGGCCAAAACCATCCCACCGGGTTTTGTACTGATAGTAAGTGTCGGCACTGGCCATGCCTGCCTGATCCTCAGAGGCTAATCCGTCTGCGGGAAGAGAGCCAAGCGGCGTATTATTCTGGCTGCTCCAAGTCGGGGCAGGCCGGGTGACTTCGGCCGAAACCGAGCTGCCGGGACTTTGTTTTGAGGAGGCGGTTGGAGTCTCCAGGCTGCCGGAAGGGGCATTGATCCGATTAAAATGACCGTTTATTGCGGCCACCCCCAGCACCAGCATCAAACAGGCGGCAATGGCCAGGGGACCGATCCAGCGACGGTTTTTCCGGTATTTCCCGTCCTTTTCCGCTATGCGGGCATACTCATTCGCCCATTTTTCATCGACTTGGTTGAGTGCATCCTGAAGGATTTTCTTTTTCATGAGGCATAACCTTCCTTTTCCAGTTTTTCCTTAAAAATTAGCCGTACAAGCTTCAATTCCTTTTCCACGGTGGAAAGACTCAGGCCCATGGCTGCAGCAATATTTCGCACCGCTTCGGCACCGTAATAGCGCCTTAGAAAGATCTCCCGCTGCCGGGGCGGCAGGGTCTCCAGGCAGCTGTTAATGATGTCTGCCAGCTCCCCGGCCAGCACCTGCCCCTCTGTATCCATCCTGTCCGGCAGCAGCTCCGCCAGCTCATCCAGGGCCTCCACGCAGTCTGCAGGGATGGCTCCGGCCCGGCTGATGCTCCGCTGCTTGTCAATGGCGGCCCGGCGGCTTAGGGTGGTCAAAAAGGCCGGCAGGGAGAGGGGTCGGTGGGGCGGGATGGCCTGCCACAGCCGAAGCAGGGTATCGCTGAGGACCTCCTCCCGATCCCGCTCATCCTTCAAAAAGCGGGCAATGATCCGCCTTAGCAGCGGGCTATAGCGCTGCTGGGCTGCCTCCAGAGCGGCGCCGTCCCGGCGAAATAGCCCCTGAATAATGGCCTCATCCGAGGCGGGCAGGGAGATGTTTTTGGTCGATTCGATCATGGCAGCTCCTTTGTGAAAGTCCTTTCACTGATACTTGTCGACAAAATTTGGAAAACCCGTAAAAGAAACAGGACGGCCGCGGCCGCCCCGATTTTTTAAGCTAAGCTTTTTTCAACCTGTTCGTAAATTTCATCCGCCAGGCCCAGGCCGTAGCTTAGCAGGGATTCCCCCCGGGCCCGGTAGCCTTCTGCCTTTTCCTTATCCTTCAGGCTCCCCACATTGATCAGCACATTCAGCCAGGCGCCCTGAAGCCCCGCCTTCAGGCAAAGGGCGGAAACCCCTAAATCGCTGGCCGCGTTGGTGTTGGAGCGGCCGATCAGCAGGAGGGTCAGCTCCAGGGCTTCCACGCTAAGGGCCATAATGTCCAGAGGCGATTCCGTGCAGACTGCCAGGGCCTCTTGAATGGCCTGGGAACGGGCGGCTTTTTCCTCGTCGCTGCTTTTGGGCAGGGAAAAGGCGGCGCTTACTTGGTTAAAGGCTGCGGTATCCGCCTCCATGGCTTCCAGCATTTTCTGCCGCAGGCCGTCGGCTTTGGCCAAAGCCTGGCCCGCCGTTTCGTGGAAGGCCTCGAATTTGGCGCTGCCCACTGTCAAGGCGGAAACCATGGCGGAAAGGGCGGCCCCCAAGGCTCCGCAAAGAGCCGCCGCGCTGCCGCCGCCGGGGGCCGGAGCCTCCGAGCCCAAAAGGGCGGTGAATTCATTTACTTTTAAATTAGATAATTCCATAGTATTATTCCATCCCGATCAAATGATATTCCATCACCTGCTCCCGGCAGTTGAAATTCTCGATTTTCAGATAATGCTCCGCACAGTCGATCAGCGCCTTGGCGGGGGTGAGCCCCACGATTTCCGAGCCGATGATCCTGACCCCGTAGCCCTCCGCCAGGGCCCGGATCATTTCATAGGCATAATACAGGGGCGTGCCCTCGTAATTGACCATATTCATGGATACCTGGGCGATATTCCGCTCCTCTAACATAATGCCGATGGCCTTGCAGTACTGAAAGCCCCCGGAGGAGCCCCGGATAGCTTTAGCGATTTTTTTGGCGATTTCCAGATCCGGCGTATCCAGATTCACATTAAAGGCCACCAGGGGCATCCGGGCCCCGATGGCGGTGATGCCGGCGGTGGGGTGGATCTTCCGCTCCCCATAGTCCGGCGCCCACTCTTCCTGGAGCAGCTTTTCCGGCATGCCCTCGAACTGGCCCCGGCGGCAGTCCGCCAGATTCCGGCGGCTGGGGGTGGAGGCGGAATCCTCATATAAGAAAGAAGGGATCTGAAGCTCCTCCCAGATGCGCTTTGCCACCCGTTTGGAGAGCTCCACGCACTCCGCCACGCTCATATCCGCGGTCTGGGGCACAAAGGGAATCACATCCGTGGCTCCCATCCGGGGGTGCTGGCCCTCGTGCTGATTCATATCGATCTTTTCCGCTGCCAGCTTGGTCAGCCGAAAGGCGGCTTCCTCAATGCCCTCCGGGGAGCCCACCAGGGTGAACACGCAGCGGTTGTGATTGCCGTCGGATTGCACATCAAACAAAAAGCAGCCCGGAACGGATTTGGCACAGTCCACCAGGGCGTTAAATACAGCGGGATCCTTCTCCCGGCTCACACTGAAATTGGGGATACATTCTACTATTTTAGCCATAAGGGCCTCCTTGTTTTCGACAGGATTCGGGCCCAGTATAGCGAAAGCCGCCCCCTTTGGCAAGAAGGAAAAAAGCGCGACTGATCAAATATCTGTTATGCCCTTTTTATGATCCTCATGCTTTTATTCAGCACCGGGCATATCGTCATCGGCTGCCGAAAAAGAAGGAAAAACGGATCCTAAGGTGGCGCTCACAGGGAAAAAAGCAGATATCTAAGAAGCACCAGCAGCAGCAGATGGACCGGATAAAAGACATAGAAAAAGTATTTGGGCTGATGTCCCCGTTCACCGTTATACAGATGAAACAGAATAAAGCTGAGGGCACCTAAGAGTTCAATCCAATGGGAACCGAAAAGAATCATGGCAGCCAGAATGCCTAAGCCGCAAAGATCCCTGAGCCACGGCTGCTCCCGCAGCAGCCAGAACGCCACAATCAGCGCCACCCCCAGTGCGCCGTAATCGGTATGAAGAAAATGAGCTGTCACGCAAAGCATCAATACGCAGGCAGCGGCAGCCCCAGCCCTCATGGCGGGGCTTTGAATCATTCGGCTGTGCATCAATCGCTTCCAAAGCAGGATGGCCAACAGACCCAGTGCCAGTGTGAAAAATACGTTCTGCCCGCTGAATTCAATCCAGCAGCGCCCCTGCAGGGTGTTTTGAAAAGCCAGATCGAAGGGGAGCTCGGAAATCAATGCGAACAGGGAAAGCCTCCGCAAGTATTTCCATGGGTTTTTTGTATGGGAGAAGCCCTCTGCCAGCAGAAAGCAGAAAATGGGAAAAGCTAAACGGCCGATGCTCCGCATGGCAGAATAAAAAGCCTGACTTTCGATTCCGCTGCCCCATCCATGGCGATACCTTGCCCAGCCAATCAACAGTACAACGGCTGCGTGATCGATGAGCATGGTGATAATGGCGATCCATTTCAGCGTACTGCCTGAAATAATACCCCGGGGGCTATTCTGCATCTGTTCTCCCATTATGATTTCCTCAAATATTGCAATGTGATGGGCGGATCCTAAAACGATTCGTCTGCAAAGAGTATATACGATAATGGTAAAAACGTCCACGATGATTCCCTCTTGCCGGATCTTCCTGGTGCCATGTACTTTTCTCCCGGGAAGAGGGATAAAAATCAAATAACTTTAATACTGTGTCATCCTGAGCGAAGCGAAGGATCCCAACATGCCTTCCCCTCTGGGAAAGGTGGCACGGCGAAGCCGTGACGGATGAGGTTGTGGGATTCTTCGCCGCTTACGCGCCCCTACCCCTCCGGGCTTGCCTTTTCTAAATTTATCGGGTAAAATATTTTAGTGATTATATAGTACGCAACATCTGCAAATCCTATACTATGGCGAGGAAAAATCTATGAGCAGACTCAGCATCAGAACCAAGAGTCAGGCTCAGGAGCTTGTGGATGGTATGTATGCCGGTATGGAGCGCCGTATTGCGGCCAGCCCATCCGGTTTGTGTCCCATTGACATCTCTCTGAGCTTCCTAACCCTGTGCCATGCCCAGTCCTGCGGCAAGTGCACACCCTGCCGGGTGGGTCTGGGCCAGTTGGCGGCCCTGCTTCGTTCCGTATTGGACGGAGAAGCCACCATGGAGACCCTGGGCCAGATCAAACTGACGGCCCAGAACATTGTGGACAGTGCAGACTGCGCCATCGGCTTTAATGCCGCCCAGCTGGTATTAAACGGCATGGCGGGCTTTGAAGACGATTTCAAGGCGCATATCCAGCAGCACAAATGTCTGGCTTCCCATCGCAATTCCGTGCCCTGCATCACCCTCTGCCCTGCTGGTGTGGACATTCCGGGTTATATTTCCCTGATTGCCGACGGCCGTCCCGCCGACGCAGTGCGGCTGATCCGCAAGGACAATCCCTTCCCCACAGCCTGCGCCTATATTTGCGAGCATCCCTGCGAAAGCCGCTGCCGCCGGAGCATGGTGGACGATCCCATCAACATCCGGGGCTTAAAGAAGTATGCAGTAAATCAGGCGGGAGAGGTGCCTCAGCCCCTTTGTGCTACCCGCACGGGCAAGAAGGTGGCCATCATCGGCGGCGGCCCCAGCGGTCTTTCCGCAGCCTATTATCTGCAGCTCATGGGCCATCAGACCACCGTATTTGACAAGAGAAAACAGCTGGGCGGCATGCTGCGCTACGGCATCCCCAGCTACCGCTTCCCCCGGGAGGAACTGGATAAAGAAATCAAATCCATCCTTTCCACCGGCGTGGAAGTAAAGACCGGGGTTGATGTGGGCAAAGACATCACCATGGATCAGTTAAAGAAGGATTATGACGCCATCTATATCGCCATCGGGGCCCATACGGACCGGAAGGCGGGCCTGCCCGGGGAAGAGGCTGGTCATGTGACCAGCGCCGTGGAAATGCTCCGGGGCATCGGGGATCACGAGATGCCCGATTTCAAGGGCAAGAAGGTGGTGGTCATCGGCGGCGGCAATGTGGCCATGGATGTGAACCGCTCCGCCGTGCGTCTGGGGGCCGAAAAGGTCACCTGCGTGTACCGGCGCCGTCAGGCGGATATGACCGCCCTGCCGGAGGAAGTGGAAGGCGCCCTGGCAGAGGGCGTGGAGCTGCTTACCATGATGGCTCCCGTGCGCATCGAAGCCGATGCGGAAGGCAATGCGGTGGCCCTGTGGGTGAAGCCCCAGGTCTCCGGTGCCTTCGACAAGGGGGGCCGTCCTTCTCCCGTGGACGGGGACCTGCCCGAGCAGCGGGTGGAGGCGGATCTGATCGTCATGGCCATCGGCCAGGGCATCGAGTCCCGTCACTTTGAGGAATCCGGCATTACCGTAAAGCGGGGCAATATCATGGCCGGGGATGACGCCCATATCGGGGATGAAAAGATCTTCGCCGGGGGCGACTGCGTCACCGGGCCTGCCACCGCCATCCGGGCCATTGCCGCCGGCAAGGTGGCTGCGGCCAATATTGACGAATTCCTGGGCTTTAACCACGAGATTTCCGTGGATGTGGTGCTGCCGGATCCCAAGATCAGCAGCGTGGTCCAGCGGGGCCGGGTAAACCTCACCGAACGGGAAGCTTCCGAACGGAAGAATGATTTTAACGCCATCGAGCACGAAATGACCTGTATGCAGGCGAATCTGGAATCCTCCCGCTGCCTGCACTGCGATTATTTCGGCTTCGGCAACTTCAGAGGAGGGAGAGAGACGAAATGGTAAAGCTGACGATTGACGGACGGGTCGCCAATGTCCCGGAAGGAACCACTATTTTACAGGCAGCGGCGTCTATCGGCATTCATATCCCGACCCTCTGCTACTTAAAGGACATCAATGAAATTGCCGCCTGCCGGATCTGCGTGGTGGAGGTGGAGGGTTTTGAACGCCTGATCCCCGCCTGCGTGGAGCGGGTGGCGGAGGGAATGGTGGTTCATACCAATTCCCACCGGGCCAAGACCGCCCGGGAAACCAACCTGAAGCTGATCCTGTCTCAGCACGACGGAGACTGCACCAGCTGCGTGCGGAACCAGAATTGCCAATTGCAGGATCTGGCCTCGGAATTCGGTATTTTGGACAATCCTTATCCCAAGGATGTGAAGAAAAATGAGTGGCCGGAAAACAGCTATCTGATCCGGAAGGATTCCAAGTGCATCAAGTGCATGCGCTGCGTTCAGGTCTGCGACAATATCCAGGGCCTGAAGATTTGGGATGTGACGGGCTCCGGCTCCCGCACCAATGTGGGGGTGCGCCTGAACCGGGTGTTCACGGAGGCGGATTGCGCCCTTTGCGGCCAGTGTATTACCCACTGTCCCGTGGGGGCCCTCTCCGTGCGGGATGATACCGCCAAAGTGGTGGAGGCCCTGGAGGATCCGGCCATTACCACGGTGGTGCAGGTGGCTCCTGCGGTGCGGGCGGCCTGGGCAGAGCATCTGGGTCTTTCCCGGGAGGAAGCCACGGTGGGCCGTATGGCCGCCGCCCTGCGGGCTCTGGGCTTCAATTATGTATTTGATACCAATTTCACCGCCGACCTTACCATTATGGAGGAAGGCAGCGAGTTCATCGAGCGCTTCACCCACAGGGATCAGTATCAGTGGCCCATGTTCACTTCCTGCTGCCCCGGCTGGGTTCGCTTTGTGAAGTCCCAGTATCCGGAATATCAAAAGAATCTTTCCACCGCCAAATCCCCTCAGGCCATGTTCGGGGCGGTGGCCAAGAGCTTCTTTGCGGAAAAGATCGGCGTGGATCCCCACAATATGCGGGTGATTTCCGTGATGCCCTGCACCGCGAAAAAGAGTGAGGCGGATCTGCCCAACTTAAAGGATGCCTGCGGCGATCCGGATGTAGATGTGGTCATCACCACCCGGGAGCTGGGCCGGCTCTTAAAGAGCTATCATGTGAATGTGAAGGAATTAAAGGATGAAGCCTTTGATTCGCCTCTGGGCAGCGGCACCGGGGCCGCCGTGATTTTCGGCGCCACCGGCGGCGTGATGGATGCGGCTCTCCGCAGTGCCTATTATCTGGTGACAAAGAACAATCCCCCGGCGGATGCCTTTACGGCGGTTCGGGGCATGAAGGGCTGGAAGGAAGCCAATTTCGAAGTCCCCGGTGCCGGCACCGTGCGGGTGGCCGTGGCCAGCGGTTTGGGGAATACCCGGGCCCTTATGGAAGCGGTGAAAAAGGGCGAAGTGGAATACGATTTCGTGGAGATTATGGCCTGTCCCGGCGGCTGCGCCGGCGGCGGCGGTCAGCCCATCCACGAGGGCCAGGAGCTGGCGGATACCCGGGGCACCGTGCTCTGGAATCTGGATAAGAACAGCAAGATCCGCTATTCCCACGAGAACAGCGATGTGATCGCCCTGTACAAGCAGTTCCTGGAGAAGCCCCTGGGCCACAAGTCCCATCACCTGCTGCACACGGATATCACGGAGTGGTATATGCCCCTGAATCCGGAATTGCAGAAATAAGTGTTATAACTGTGGTGTCATCCTGATCGATAGCGAAGGATCCCATCCCAAAGCAGGAGCCTGCCGCGTAAAAACGGCAGGCTCTTTTGTTTTGTCATTCTGAGGCCTTAAGGCCGAAGAATCCCATAACTTTATCCATCAGCGCCGGGACCCTCTCCAGATCCTCCAGGGCTTCTCTGGCCCAATGGGGGAAGATGTTTCGGCTCATGGCAAAATGCAGGGATACGATGGGTGCGGCGATCTCATCCAGAATCATCGATTCCTTATCCACCTCTCCATATTCGGACAAAAAAGCCTCTTTGTTTTCTTCTGAAAACCAGTAAGTAACATTTTTGATATCCGACACAGCGCATCCCTTGCCCCTAAATGCGTTTCTCCAATTCAAAGCAGTTTGAGATCGATCCAATATCTTTTCAGATTGACCTTTACTTCCGGCTCATACACAGTGGAATTTTCCAGTTTCAGCAAATCACTCCAGGCGGATCTCTGCGCTAACAAAGTGGCGGATTTCCTCCGGGTAATGGGTGGCGCAGATGACGCATTTCCCCTGCATTTCCTTGAAAATCAGGGCGGCGGCCTTGTGCCTGAGTTCCTCATCCAGGCCGTTGAAGGGCTCATCCAAAAGCAAAAGATCCGGCTCGGTGCAGAGGGCCCGGGCCATAGCCACCCGCCGCTTCATGCCGCCGGAGAGGGTATCGGGGCGGCTCGTCATCTCCTCCGTCAGTTCCAGGGCGGTCAGAAGCCGGCGGGCCATTTCCGCATCTCCCTTTTCCAGCATCACATTTTGCAGGACGGTCAAATGATCCAGCAGCCGGTCCTCCTGAAAAACCATCCGCAGCTTCAGGCCGGCGGGTTTGATGATCTCCCCGG
>CACZSB010000012.1 GCA_902783765.1 uncultured Lachnospiraceae bacterium | reverse complement strand
TACATCGGCGGGCTACCTCCCGAGTTAACCCCTTTTTTCAAATGGAATCGCCAGCACTCTCCTTGCTCTTGATCCCCCTTTAATACCCATGCTCCCGGAAAAAGTGAAGCAGCATGTCTCCCACCTGCGGGCTTCCGTCCAAATAACTGCCATGATCGGCTCCGGGGACAATCCTCATCTCCCCCTGGGGCAAATGGGCGGCGATCCGCTCTGTTTCTTCTCGCAGGATCAGATCATTCTCCCCGGCGGTCACCAGCACAGGGATCTCTATGGTGCTTAGGGATTCCGGCTCAATATGGGGCTCCGTCAGCATGAGCTCCAGCAGCGGATTCGGCTCCTTCTCGTGCCAACGCCTTGTCTCCTCCAAAAAACTCGCGTCGATCCCCTCCGGCATCAGGTTGGTGCCGCTGATGGCCATGATTCCCAGGGCATCGGGATGGTTCAGGGCCAGCAGCAGACCGATAATGCCTCCGTCGCTATGCCCGTAGTAAGCAGGTTTTTCCAGTCCCAGAGCCCGAATGAATTGGTAAACATCCTCCGCCATTTCCGCATAATGATACGCCTGTACCGGACTGCTCTGCCCATGCCCCCGGGAATCCGGGGCATAGACCCGGTAGCCCGCTTCCACCAATTGGGGGATCTCCGTGCGGAACAAACGGTGATCCTCCCCATTTCCATGAACCAGAATCACCGGTTTCCCCTCCCCCTCCTGTACATAGGCCAGGGTAACGGGCCCGATTTTGATCTGCTTGATAGATTCCATGTCAATCCTCCCTTCGGTATTCCAATATATCCCCCGGCTGGCAGTCTAAGGCCTCGCAAATGGCCTCCAGGGTCGAAAAACGAATGGCGCTGATTTTACCGGTTTTCATCTTTGACAAATTCACATTGGAGACCCCGACTATTTCCGACAATTCCTTTAAACTCATTTTTCTGTCCGCCATAATGCGGTCCAGCCTTAAAATGATTTTACCCATGATGATACCCCCTTACAGCATCTCATCCACTTCTGTCTGGAGGGCTTTCCCATATTCAAACACGGAGTATATGCACCACATGAAGAGCGCTGCGATGACTCCGGGCCCCAGCCCCACAAACAGCAGAACGATAATGGACAAAACTATGGAAACAACTTTCAAATCATTAAGAATACTGTCTGCAAAGGGATTGTCCTCCTGCACCAGCCTGGTAAATATTCTCTTCAGCAAGTGCAGGATCATGGTGACTCCCAGGCAGATCACCATAGCCAGCATGCAGTAGAAGAAAAGCGGTATGGCATAATTGCCCTCTTTCATGACCTCGGATAAATCAATCACGATATCCAGCAGTCCTCCTCCCACCTGAAACTTTTCCACCGTCATGCTGCCTTCCTGAACCGCTTTGACAAAATACTGATCGATCCTCTCCCTTTGGGTGATGCATACCAGGGCACCAATCAGCGAGGCCAGAGCCCCTATGATTGTGATCACCTGAATGATCTGAATGACCTTGGCAGAATTTCTGCAGCGGTTTTGTACAACATCCAATCTTTGTCTTTGATTTTGTTCGTTCATCATCTAACCTCCATTATTACAATTGATAATTAATTAATGTTTATCATTAATTTCATTCTCAGTATAGACCGATAATTAATCTTTGTCAAGTAAAAATTTATGTTTATCGTTAATTTTCTTCGAATCAACTCACAGTTGCTTTTTCGAAAACAAATCTCCATTGAAATCAACCGTGAATTTATATAGAATACAATCACAAGTTGATTTCAACAGCATTATACTCAAGAAAGGAATGATTATGCTGCCTATTGGTGAGAATATTCAAAGACTGCGCCGGGAAAAGGGGCTGACCCAGGAACAGCTGGGAAGTCTGGTATCGGTCTCGGCCCAAGCCGTCAGCAAGTGGGAAAAGGGCGGCATGCCCGATGCGGAGCTTTTGCCCGCCATTGCGGATGCCCTGCAGGTGACCATCGACACCCTTTTCGGCCGGGAGGATGTGCGCAGTGCGGATATGAATGATATCTTCTATAAATGGCTTTTGAGCCTGCCCGAGGAGAAGGCCTATGATGAGTTGTTTAAGCTTTTGCTCCTGGCCATCCACAGCCCCGTAAAAACCTTTGGTGATTCCTTAAGGGAAGAGCTGGATGATCTACTGGGCAGTCTGCCCATCAAAAGCAGCGCCGGAACCTACAATCTGAACGGAAAAACGGTGCCGGTCTGGCTTCGTTCCGTGATTATGGACGAAAGAGGGATCAAACTGTCGGTGCCCGCGGAGGATTGTCCCCTGTTTATGCTCCTGCCGGAGCCGGAGGGGGGATATCTCCCCAATCTCTTGAAGCCGGAGGAATACCGGCCGCTGTTTAGGGCCCTGGCTATCTCGGGCAGCCTGGAACTGCTTTTCTATCTTTATTCAAAACCGAAACAGTATTACACCCAAAGCGCCTTGGAGAAGAATGCCGGTTTTGAGCCCGGAGCCTTGAATGAGCCTCTGGAGACCCTGATCGAAGCCAAGCTTCTGGTGAAGCAGATCATCATCGAGGCAGAGGGCGAAGGCTGTGTTTATGCCCTGAATGGGGAGGAACCCGCCCTAATCCCCTTCCTTTTACTGGGTCGCTGGATCCTGGAGGCCCCGGGTTATATCTGGAGCTGGAATTCCCGGACCAGGCCCATTTTAGGGAATACACCTGTCCCGTGACTGCCGCATAACAAGGAGGCGGCTACCGTAGGGGCGGCTATCGTAGGGGCGGCTACCGTAGGGGCGGCTATCAGCCGCCTT
>CACZSB010000011.1 GCA_902783765.1 uncultured Lachnospiraceae bacterium | reverse complement strand
TCTGGCTACCCTCCTGAATATTATAGGCCCGGCAAAGCTTCTCGTGAATATTTTCAATAGCCTCCGGCTTGGAAACCTTGGGAGAGCGGGGATCCAGCAGCCAGGTCTTGGCAAAATGGGTCTCACTCACCTGGAACATGGGCGGTTCTTCCAGAGTATCCACCTTCAGACAATAGGGATTCCGGGGAGCAAAGGCATCCCCCACGATCCGGTTGTATAAGGAAGGCGGCGTACCGGAAATGGAATACAGCTTTTCACCCTTCCGGGCCAGCTGAGGCAGACTGGACAGTAGCGCCCAGGTATAGGGATGCCGGGCGTCGTAGAAAACATCCTCCACGGTTCCCAGCTCGATTACCTGTCCGCCGTACAGCACCGCCACCCGGTCCGCTATATTGGCCACCACACCCAAATCGTGGGTGATAAAGACGATGGTATAGCTGTATTCCTTCTGCAGATCCTTCAGAAGCTGCAATATCTGGGCCTGGATGGTCACATCCAGGGCTGTGGTGGGCTCGTCGCAAATCAGAATCTTGGGCCGGCAGGACAGGGCAATGGCAATAACGATACGCTGCCGCATGCCGCCGGAATACTGGAAGGGATAATCGTCAAAACGATTCTCCGGATTGGGAATCCCTACCTGGTGCATAAGGGTCAGGGCCCGCTTGCGGGCCTCCGCCTCACCGCAGTCCTGATGCTTCAGAATAATACTGGTGATCTGCTTGCCGATGGTAATAATGGGGTTCAGGCTGGTCATGGGATCCTGGAAAACCGTGGCGATTTTGTTGCCCCGGATCCGGGTCCAGTCCTTGGGATACTTCACCTTGGAAACGTCCATAATACAGGTGCCCCGGAGCGTGTCGTTCTTCTCGTCCACTTCCTCCAGCCGTACCCGCAGGGCAATATCCCCGTAGACGGCATCCCGAACTCTTTCATCATTCAGATCTTCCCCCAGGCGCATAGCCTCCCGGTAGGCCTTTTCCAGGGCCCGGGATACGCTGTGACGCTTGGCCAAATGGAAACGGCCCACGGAAAGATAAATCTCCCGGGCAATCCCCAGATTCCGTTCCGACAAAGAGGAGACATCGCCGCTTGTTTCCTTGGCATATTTTTCCTTCAGGGCGGCCATTCTGTCATTAAAAGACTTCTGATAGGCCGTATCCGACGCCAGGGAGCTCTTCCGGGCGGAAATCATTTCCTTCCGTTTATTCTCCAGGACCTTGATAGCCAGTTCATAACCCTTGATTTTTGCATCGATTTCCTGAATCTTCTGCTTCTCGGAATGGGAATCGAAGGTCATCCTCTGATTTCTGGCTTCCGTAAGCTGGAACTGAAGCTCCTTCATTTCCCCGCTCATTTTTTCGTCATCTTCGTCAGACAAACTACCCCTGGCTTTTTTCTCCGCTTCCAGCTTCAGAATTTCCTTCCAGGTCCCGCCCCCGGCCTCCAGCCGGGAGTCCCGGTTTAAGCGCTGGTGCAGGGAATCGATCATTCTTTTGGCGGAGCCATCCAGCTTTAACGAAGTGTCGGAAAGCTCCTTGTCATGGAAAACAACGGAACCCCGGTCAATAAAGCCGTTGGTATCCAGCATGCCCGCAAAGGTCTTAGTGAAAACCGACTTGCCGGAACCGGATTCTCCCACTATGGCAATGGACTCATTTTCGTAAATGTCCAGGGAAATGCCCCGGATAGCAGTCAGAATACGGCCCCGGACCCGGAATTTCACATCCAGGTCTCTAACGGATAATAATACTTTTTTTTCTTCCATTCCGCTGCCTCCTTACATATGGGTCCGGGGATCGGAGGCGTCGCCCATATTCTGTCCCACCACAAAGAGGATAATGGACAAAATAGCGGAAACCGCCACGGGACTCCAGAATTCGAAGCCCCAGCCGGGCACCACCATGGCTCCCTGGGATTCACTGATCATACGGCCCAGGGTAAGCTCCTGCAGGCCCAGTCCGATATAAGAAAGAAATACCTCAAAACCGATATAGGCCGGGATCTCCAGGGCCGCATAGGTCACAATTACGCTGGTTAAGAAGGGCAGGATATTCTTGGTGGCGATCCGCCGGATGGGGGTCCCCAAACAGCGGGAGGCCAGATTATATTCCCGGTCCCGGATGATAATAACCTGGGTACGGATGAAGGCAGCCACCCCAAGCCAGCCTGTAACCGTCAGGGCAAAGACCAGGGTCCAGAAGCCCCGGCTTAAAACCAGCACCAGCACGGCGATCAGCAGCTCGTAGGGAACATTGTTGATGATATTCCTCACCTCGGTCATGATCAGGTCCAGCTTTTTGGAATAGCCCCAGACGGCCCCCACCATAACGCCCACCACCATGTTAATCAGGGAACAGACAATGGCCAGAGTCAGGGAAATCCGGGCGCCGTGCCAGACTGCATCAAAGGTGGGTTCCCCGGAGGCACCGGTTCCCAATATCCAGCTGCTGGAAAAACCGAACTTCTCAATAGCGGCACTGGGCGTCAGATGCTTGGCAGATCCGTCCGAAATATTGGCAAATCGGTCAAAAGACACAACCTGCGGGTACAGGTAGGTCAACAGCAGCAGCACCAGCAGAACCCCCAGCACGATCCAGTTGATTTTCTTTCGGAAGAAGACCCGGAACACACTGCGCCAGTAGCTGTAGCGGGGTGCCGTTATTTTTTCGGATTCCGTTTCATCGTGTTCGATAACCGTGAACAATTCTTCGTCGGATAAACCGAATTTTGATAAATCGATTCTATTATCCATGGCTCATTACCTCGCTTTCGATGTAAAGGAGATCCGGGGATCCACCACACTCATGAGAATATCGCCCAGCAGCGAAGCCGTAACGGAAAATACCGCATACCACAGGGCCACACCCACGATTACACCGTTGTCATAGGCGTTAATGGCGTTGATAAAAACACCGCCCACGCCGGGCACCACATATACACGTTCCGTAATCAGCGCCCCGGTCAGGGAAAAAAGAATGGAACCGGGGATGCCGTGTACAATGGGAATGGCTGCATTCTTCAGCACATGCCTGGAGAAAATCTCCCGCTCGGAGAGACCGTTGGAACGGGCAAATTTCACATAATCCGCATACTGCTGATCCACCATATAGCGGCGCAGCCAGCGCATCATACCCCCGATGGGCCGCAGGGCCAGGGAAACCATGGGCAGCAATATCATGGCCCACCTGAACTTATCCACATCAAAGGTGGTGGGCAGACCAAGCTGTCCGCCAATGGATTTTACCAGGAAAATATAAGCCAAAGAGGGCATGGCCGTAATAAAGACCACATATACGGAGCCGATTTTATCCACGGCTTTATCCTTCTTCTGAGCCATCCAGATGGCCATGGGCACACCGATCAAATAGGTCATGAGAACGGATAATATACCAATCACAAAGGAATAACCCATACGGGAAAGGCCGCTACGGAAAAGCTTTACGCTGGTATAATCATCAGTAAAACGGTCCGCATTCAGCTTATTCCCATCCCGGGATCCGGCCACATAGGTGGCGCTGTGCAAATCATCGGCGCTCATTTCCGTCAAATTCGTGGGATAAGTCACCATGCTCTGTACATAAGATCCCTGGGATCTGGTGATGGTTTCCCATATCTCATTTCCCTTGCTCACGGAGTAGGACACGCCCAAATTAAGGGAAAAAAGATTCTGATGTACAAAGGGGAATTTATCGTCGCAATACAATAAATACTTGTGATTGGTACCGCTGCCGATAATAGCCGGAGAGAACTTCTCTCCGCCATAAAGAGGATCATGCAGCGTAAAGCTTAAACCTCTTTCGCCTTCATAGTCTTTTACATCACTAACTTTGTCGATGTGGAAAATACCACCAAAATAATTCACCAAGCGATTAAACAATGGTTTATCCTTGGTGGCAAAAAGCTGGGCCTGACCGCCTTTGGCCACAGATTTACCCGCCATGATGGTATCCAGTCGGATGACTTCGTAACCCTTTCCTTGATAGTACTCAGTGAAGCGTTTCACATATTCCGAAACCTCATCTGTGTCCTTATCCGCTGTTCTTCCCAGTTTAGCCATAGTGGAGCGCTGATCTGCACCCAGCTCACCCTTGTTCACCAGTTCCGCAAGCCATTCCGTATAATTGACGTAGTCCAGATATCCGAACTGCTCCCAAGTTTCATATTTATATACGGTTTTAGCATTTGCTGAAACCTTAATAAAATTGGGGTCGGTGGCAAAAATCTGATCCCGGTTCAAAAGGGAATATATCAGCAGCATTACGATACCAATTACAACAATGACAGAAAAGATGGCATGTAAAACACGTTTTAAGATATATTTCGCCATTATAGAATACCGCCTTGTTGGAGATTTAAAACTTTCTGTTTGGGTAAAGCAAGGAGAATGAACTTTTCGTTCATTCTCCCGCTTTGTTACTGCAAATTATGCTGCGACAAAATACATGGAAATCATCGGTTTACTGACCGAACATGCCCAGGTTTGCCAGCATATAGCCGTCCTCATCGATAACCAGCGTAGCCAGATAGGTCTGAGGATCGCCATAGTCGGGGCCCCAGCCGGAGGATGTATCCAGATCGGAATTGCGCTCGTAACCGTAGGTGGTCTTGTAGCCCGCAGCATAATACTCATCCTCATTGTTGGCGGCATTCAGATTAATCTGAATCAGTCCGCCGGAGGCTGCCTCGATAGACTGCTTCACAGCGTTGGCGCGGTTGGGACCGATGGTGGTCCAGCCCACATAGTAGTAGTCGATGCAGATAGGATGATCCTTATCTACCACGATACCCTGAGCAGCCAGCTCCTCAACGGCGATGGCCAGCTCGGACTTGCAGTAATCCGGATTGTACCATCCGTCATAGCCGTCGCCGGCAGCCAACTCGGCATTCCATACCTTAATGGAGATGTTTCTGGCATCCAGAACCGCCTGCATGATCTGGCCATAGAAGGTACCGGCCTTGAAAGTCATGGACTGGCCGTCCACGGTCAGGGTCACATCCTCGCTCAGGGATACAAAGGTGGCAGGGGTATAGCTGTTGCGCAGTGCGTTGAACTTCAGCTCCTCGCCCACGGACTGAGCATTGTAATTGGCATGATCCAGACCGGCAATCAGGGCGCGGCGGAAGTGAACATTCTGCATGGCCACTTTCGAATCGTCGGCTTCGGTGACGGTCTTGGGAGAAGGAATCGCTTCGCTGTTGTAGTTGGTGTAGATAACACGGTTCACATTCAGCCAGCCGCAGTAGGTGGTGGCGGTGGTGTCGGAAAGGGTCACGTACTTTTCAAAGTTCTTCTCGGCCTTGCAGGTTTCCACAGCGTCGTTGTTAAGTCCGGTGGAATCTGTGGTGCCGGCCAGACAGTCACGATAGGCCTTTAAGGTATCGGAACCGTCATTGTACTTCCAGGTGATTTCGTGAACATTCAGGGTTTCAGGGGCATAATACTTCTCATTGGCCTTGAAAACGATGGTGTTCTTTTCAGTCCAGTTGGTGACGATCATGGGACCACAGTAGGCAATATGGTCGGGATCCGTTCCGTAGGTGCCGTTTTCATGGTCCAAACCGAACGTACCACCCTGAGAGGTGAAGTATGCGCGGCTCATGGGAATGAAGATGTTGTATGCCAGCATGGACAGGAAGTAGGGAACCTCCTGCTCCAGGGTATACTCCAGGCTGTAGTCATCAACGGCCTTGATACCCACTTCATCCATATCGATTTCACCATTAATGTACTCGTTAACGCCCTTCAGAACGCCAATCAGCAGGCCTCGGGGACTGGACTGTTCATCCAGAAGATGCTGCAGGCCGGCCACGAAATCGTCTGCGGTAAGCTTCGCAACTTCACGGCCCTGGGAGTCCACCCAGACCACATCGTCACGAAGTTTGAAGGTGTAGGTCAGACCATCCGCCGAAACGGTATGGGAGGTGGCAATGGCGGGAACCTGACGGTTCTCTTCATCGTACACATACAGACCGTCAACGGTGACGGACAGAGGCTCGCCCACGATGGACTTGGAGGAAGCCAGGAAATCCCAGGTGTCAGGATCTGTGCTGTAAGCAGGCTCGTAGCTGTCCTTAAAGGCATAACCCTTGCCGCTCAGATACTCTTTAGCTTTTTCCACATAGGTACCGGTGCCGGCCAGCTCTCCCCACATGGCCTTTAAATGATTGAAATCTTCAGCCGTAATAATTTCCGTGGTATTGACAACCGTGTGATAGCGGTACTCATTGGAGCCCCACAGGGTGCTGTTGATGGTTTTGGGAACCGTACGGCCCATACGATAGTTGCCGCCTCTGGTGGTCAGGGGCATGAACAGGCCGCTGCCATACATGGTAGCTTCCGCCACAGCCTGCAGCGCATAGCGTTCGGACAGGTTCTTGGCGTCCTTCACCTTGGCATAGGCTTCCAGGAAGTCTCCAAGAAACTCGTTATAAAGCTTCTCGGACTCATCGTACCAGTTGGCAGGATTGTAGTCATTGCCATAGACCTCAGCCGCCTTGCGATTGTCCACCTCGCGGGGCTGAGCCTGAGTGGTGGTTTCCTCGTGCTTGGCAGTGGTTTCATCCTGCTTTGCACCGGAACCGGTGGGCGCGGTGGTGGTGGGAGCCGTGCCGGATGAGCAGGCACTGAATACCATAACCACAGCAAGCAGAACTGCCAAGAGTTTACTTGTCTTCTTCATACGTTTCTCTCCTTTACGAGATTTTTATTCGCCATTTTCTGCCACTGGGCTGTCAGCCTTTTCGACAGAGGTCAGGCTACAGGCCCCAATCACCAAGATAGTAGAACTTGGCGAATGATATGCTACAATATACCCTAAAAAAGGCAGGATTTCAACACTTTTTTTCGCAGGCTATCGTTTCTAATGTTTACCCCCGACTTCTTCCTTTTTCAGGAAAGAAACAGCTATAGTTCATATTATTATATTATATCCGCATTCTACGGCGGCAACAGGCTTTAACTGGTTTGTCGATTAGTTTTGGATACTTTCAAACATAAAAAAGGGGCTGCAAATCAGTGGTGTGCTACCCGTCAAGAGGACAGTGAATAATTAAAAAGTTTCGTGCCGCCAGTCGAGCAATCGGCTGGCGGTATTCTTATGC
>CACZSB010000010.1 GCA_902783765.1 uncultured Lachnospiraceae bacterium | reverse complement strand
CTGGCGGATCTGAAGGTGAAATCCTGCGATATCGAGGCCTGGAGCCCCCGGCAGCAGAAATATTTCGAGGTGGGCTCCTGCTCCAACCTGGGGGATGCCCAGGCCCGGCGGCTGAAAATGCGGGTCCGGGGCGCAGACGGGCAGATGTATCTGCCCCACACCTTGAACAACACGGTGGTGGCCCCGCCCCGGATGCTTATCGCCTTTTTGGAAAACAATCTTCAGGCGGATGGCAGTGTGCTGATTCCCGAGGTCCTGCGCCCTTATATGGGGGGCAAGGAAAAACTCACACCGTAAACGAGTTTTTTTGTGCCATCTGGCGCAAAAATATCAAATCTTCGGGGCCCAGGCCTAGACAAAAGGCGGTGTTCCGTTAGTTTAGAATGAAAAAGAGGAGGTTGTGCGTATGGGTTTCTTATCGAGACTCTTTGGAAAATTGAATGGCCAGTTGCAGGATGAGCTCAGCCAGGCTGTCCAAAAGGGAACCTACGAGCTGGACGAAACGGTAAACGGCTGGGGTGAAACCGCCCGGAAAGCTAAAACGAGAGCGAAAAAAAACCTCTCCGGTTTTTCCTGGGGAGCAGAGATGCCCGAAGAGGAAAATCAGTACAACTTTCCCGGCAGTTACGAAGCCTATTTTGAGAAGGTTTTCACGGAGGATTTTCCCGATTATCGCCTGGAGAAGGTCCAGCCTCTCTCTGGAAAGGGACTGGTCATGAACCTCTGGGATGGAGAGGTGAAGGCGCTGGTGGTGGAGCTGTTGTCCAAAAGCTCTGACAGCCAGAGACTTCGCCGGGACTGCCAAAAGCAGAGAATTCCCTATTTGCGTTTTTACTACGATTATCACGGATGGTGGAATACCCGGGCCTATGTAAAACATCGCGCGGAAGAAGCCCTGCGGGGCCGTAATTCAAGGAAATAAAAGGGTTACCCTTTTATTTTAGCGGAAAGAGAATGCTTTGCGCCTGGGGCGGACCCGGCAGCGCCTTCCCCAAAGCTTCCCAGGCAGCGGGCGGCTGTACGGTCTGGTACATCCCGGAATTATCCGGGCTTTAACGCCTTCTCTTTCCGCTTTTTTAGTGGAATAATGCCATGAGGCTTCTGAATCAGCTATGTGATCCCAAAAGCTGGGAACGATTTTATGAATACAAAACCGCCCTGGCCTGCCCCCGGGACTTTGCCCGGCGTTTAAGAAGCTTTCTGGATGAGCGGGCATGGGAGGAACTGCTGCCTCTGCTGGAAGAGGGGGCCTTTTTTCCCCTGCCCCGCCGGGCACTTATCAGCAAGATGCATGGGGCCAAAAAGCGGCTGGTATATATTTATCCCGAAAAAGAGAATATTTTATTAAAGCACCTGACCTGGCTTCTTTTGCGGGAATATGACGGGCTTTTCAGCCCGGGGCTTTACTCTTTCCGGCCGGGACGCTCCGCCTCGGATGCCATTCGGAGCTTTCAGCGCCTTCCGGGCATCGGACAGAAATATGCTTATAAAGCGGATATCAGCAATTATTTTAATTCCGTTCCCCTTGAACGGCTGCTGCCCCGTCTAAGGCAGGCCCTGGGGGCGGATCAGGCCCTGTACGTTTTTCTGGCGGGGCTTTTGACGGAAACCCGGGTCCGAGAGGGAGATAGTATCATCCAGGAAGAAAAGGGCATTATGGCGGGGACGCCCCTGGCTTCTTTTTATGCCAATTTATATCTCCGGGAGCTGGACGAGCTCTTTTTCCGGGCCGGTATTCCTTATGCCCGCTATTCCGATGATATTATTCTTTTCGGGGACAGCCCGGAGGCGGTGCAGGAGGGGGCGGCATTGGTGCGGGAACACCTGGCCCGGGAGGGGTTGGCGCTAAATCCTGCCAAGGAGAGCTTTTTCACGCCGGAGGAGGGATGGGTGTTTCTGGGCTTTTCTTACCGCCAGGGGGTTTTGGATATCGCCCCGGTCTCCGTGGAAAAGCTAAAGGCTAAAATGCGCCGGAAATGCCGGGCCCTTAAACGATGGCAGAAGCGCAACGCCCTGCCCGGTGAACGGGCCGCCGCAGCGTTTATCCGCATTTTTAACCGTAAACTGCTAGAAAATGCCGGGGACGGTGAGCTTAGCTGGGCCCACTGGTTTTTCCCGGTGATCAACACCGCTGACAGTTTGAAAATAATAGACGAATATGCCCGGGAATGTTTACGATATCTGATCAGCGACACCCGAAGCAAAGCCCGTTTTAACGTGCGATACGAAACCCTTAAAGCGCTAGGCTATCGGAGTCTGGTCAACGCCTATTATGGGCACAAAAAATAGGGATTTTCTGCGAGCTTTTTCTTGCAGAAGGACCCTTTTCCGTATATACTGGTGCTGCTGAATGATCGTGCGCGTGATGCCCCGGGAGGGGATATGCGTCATGATATCAAATCATATGAACTTCCGGAAATGGGGGCGGCAAAAGCGCTTCCCCGGAAACGAAAGGAGAATACATGGAACGGAAAAATGCCTGGCTGTCCTATGACGCCAAACAGAAGAAGGCCCTGACCACCCTGGGAGAGGAGTATCGGAAATTTCTGAGCCTGGGCAAAACGGAGCGGGAATGTGTGGATCTGGCGGTGGAGGAAGCCCAGAAGGCAGGTTACATCAGTCTGGAGGAAGCCCGTGCCAAGGGAAAACTGAAGGCGGGTGACAAGGTCTACGCCACCATCATGGGCAAATCCATGGCCCTGTTTACCATTGGCAAGGAGCCTCTGGAAAAGGGCATGAATATCCTGGGGGCCCATATCGACTCCCCGCGCCTGGATTTAAAGCAGAATCCCCTTTATGAAGATACGGATCAGGTGCTGCTGGATACCCACTATTATGGGGGCATTAAGAAGTATCAGTGGGTGGCGCTGCCCCTGGCGCTTCACGGCGTGGTGGCCAAAAAGGACGGCAGTGTGGTAAAAGTCTGCATCGGTGAGGATCCCGCCGATCCGGTGGTGGGTATCACGGATCTGCTGCCCCACCTGGCAGGGAATCAAATGAACAAGCCTGCCGGAAAGATTGTGGAAGGCGAAGACCTGAACGTGCTCATCGGCAGCGAAAAGGTGGCGGAAGATAAGCCCAAGAAGGCCGGGGAGGATTCCAAGGCCAGCGTGTTGAAGAACATCAAGGACATTTTAAAGGAACAGTATAATATCGAGGAGGAGGATTTCATTTCCGCGGAAATCGAAGTGGTGCCGGCTGGCCCCGCCCGGGATTTCGGTCTGGACCGCAGTATGATTATGGGCTACGGCCACGACGATCGGATCTGTGCCTATACCTCCCTGGTGGCCATGCTGAATGTGAAGAAGCCCCAGCGCACCAGCTGCTGTCTGCTGGTGGATAAGGAGGAAATCGGTTCCGTGGGAGCCACGGGCATGCACAGCCTTTTCTTTGAAAATACCGTGGCGGAGATCATGGCCCTCTGCGGAGAAGGCAGCGACCTGGCCCTGCGCCGCGCCCTGGCTGCCTCCCGTATGCTTTCCTCCGATGTGAGCGCCGCTTTCGATCCCAACTATCCCGGGGTCAATGAAAAGAAAAACACGGCCTATATGGGCCGGGGTCTGGTCTTCAACAAATACACGGGTTCCCGGGGCAAGGGCGGTTCCAACGACTGCTCTGCGGAGTATATGGCCTATGTGCGCCGGGTTATGGATGAGGCCGGTGTTTTCTGGCAGACCGCTGAACTGGGCAAAGTGGATGAAGGAGGCGGCGGCACCATTGCCTATATTGCCGGCAATTACGGTATGAACGTGGTGGATGCGGGCATTGCGGTACTGAGCATGCATGCGCCCTGGGAGTTGGCCAGCAAGGCAGATATTTACGAAGCCGTAAAGGGCTATGAAGCTTTCCTGAAGGCGGAATAAAACCGAGGGAAGCAGGGGGAATCCCCCTTCGATGTATCGGGGGTCTTACTCCGTGCTTCCCTGTTTTTTGTGGATTTTTAACAGATCCCGCACCGCTTCGGCGGCTAAAATCAGCCCCGCCGCACCGGGTACAAAGGCGGCAGAGCCGGGCACGTCCCGGCGGCCCGCCTCCGGGCGCTTTTCTGAAGCCTGGCTTAGGGGAGACAGGGGTTTTTCCGTGGAATAAACCACTTTAAGAGAGGCAATGCCTCTCTTTTTGCATTCCCGGCGCATGACCCGGGCCAGGGGACAGACGGAGGTGGTGTAGATATCCCCCAGCTTCAAGGCTGTGGGATCCAGCTTGTTGCCGGTGCCCAGACAGGAAATAATGGGAATATTCAAATCCCGGGCCCGCTGGACCAGGGCCAGCTTGGCGCTGACCGTGTCCATGGCATCGATGATATAATCCACCCCGGAAAAATCGAAGTCCGGGGCATTTTCCGGCAGGAAAAAAAGCTGCTGCAAGCGGATCTCGCAGGCGGGATTGATCAGCGCAGCCCGCTCCGCCGCGGCCTGAAGTTTGCTTTGCCCCAGGCTTGCCCGGGTGGCCAGCAGCTGACGATTCAAATTGGAGGGACTGAAGGAATCATTGTCCACCAGCAGCAGGTGACCGATGCCGGAGCGAAGCAGGGCTTCCAGGGCATAGCCCCCCACGCCCCCCAGGCCGAAGAGGGCCACCCGGCTGTTTTGGAGCCGGCACAGGGCCTCATCCCCCAGGAGCATCCGGAGCCGTTCCCATTGATCACCCATTTATTCTTCCTCTTCCTCCGGCAGCACCCGGATCCGCAGCTGCTCCGCCAGGGGGCCCTCCACCGCCAGCACCTGTCCCTGAATCCGTTCAAAGGAAAACTCATCCCCCACTTCGGGGAAATGATCCAAAAGCTCCGTGATCCAGCCGCTTAAGGTGGTATATTCGCTTTCAAAATCCCGGGGTTCGTAATCCAGCTCCTTGAAGGCATCGTAAATATTCATGCTGCCGTCCAAAAGGAAGGTGCCGTCGGAAATCTCCGTTACGTCTTCCGCCTCGGGCTCGTCGGTTTCGTCATAAATCTCTCCCACGATTTCCTCTAAAATATCCTCAATGGTCAGGATTCCCATGGTGCCGCCGTATTCATCCAGCACCACCGCCATATTGGTTTTTTGCTCCCGGAAATCCTTCAGGATTTCGTTGATGTTTTTGGTCATGTGCACGAAGAGGGGGGCCACCAGCATTTCTTCCACATTGACCTGCTCCAGTCCCTGGGTCAGCACCGCCTTGACGAATTTCTTCATAGGCAGAATGCCGATGATATGGTCGATGCTTTCCCGGTATACAGGGAGGCGGGAATAGCTCATGGCGTCCTGGTCGGCAATCAGCTCCGTCAGGGGCGCCTGGATATCGTAGGCGGAAACCTCTACCCTGGGAATCAGAATATCGTGGGCGGTCACGTCGGAAAACTCAATGGCGGATTTGATCAGCTCCCCTTCGGCTTCCGTAAAGACCCCCTCTTCCTGAATGCTGTCCACCACCAGGGCCAGCTCCTCGTCGGTCATGGCGTTTTCCCCTTCCTTGGGAGTCCAAAGCACGCTAAGGCGCTCCACCAGAAAGCTCACCACCCAGACCACAGGCTTAAACAGCACCATGGCGCCCTTTAAAGGCGCCGCCAGGGGCTGCACCAGGCGGTTGGCCTGGCTGGCGCAAAGGACCTTGGGAAGAATCTCGCCAAAAATCAGCAGGACCAGGGTGGCCAGGATTTCCGCATAAAGCTCCGCCCGGCCACTGTCCGGGAACAGCCGGTTCACGCACAGCAGAGTAATCAGGGAGGTGGTGGCGATATTCACCAGATTGTTGCCCACCAAGATGGTGGAAATCGCCCGCACATAGTCCTCCGCAATGGCCAGGGCCCGGGCAGCTTTGGTATTGCCCTGCTCCGCTTCGTGATGGAGCCGGGGCTTGCTGGCAGCGGAAAAGGCTATTTCGGAGCCGGAAAAGAAGGCGGAAAGCAGAATCAGCAGAATCACCAGAATAATAATCAGAGTGGTGCTCATAAGCTCACCTCCTCGTCCTCATCCCAGATATCTCCCACCAGCTCCTCCAAAAGGTCCTCCAGGGTCACCATGCCTTCGGTGCCGCCCCATTCGTCCTGGATGATGGCCATGTGCATCTGGCGGCGGCGCATTTCCTCCACCAGGGCGTGAAGACTCATATCCGGCCGGATAAAATAGGGCTCCGCCATCAGGGAAGCCACCTCCGGAAAGCTGTCCGGAGCTTCCAGCTTTAACTGCAAATAACGCTTGGTATTCAAGATCCCTTCAATATGGTCCAGGTCCCCTCGGTAGGCAGGCAGACGGCTGAATTTTTCTTCTAAAATGGTTTGGAACTGCTCCTGGGGGGAGGCCTGCAAATCCAGCCCCACCACATGGACCCGGGGGGTCATGACCTCCCGGACGGGACGGGCCTTGAACTCCACGGCGGATTGAATCAGCTCGCTTTCCTCCGCCTCCAGGCCGCCTTCGCTTTCAATGGTTTCCACCATGCTGCTGAACTCGTCCTCCGTCATGCTGGGCCCATCCTCCGCGGTTCGGAACAGCTTTTTAAAAAGGGCGCTGAGACCCAGGAAAAGCCAGTCCACCGGGGTCAGGATCCAGATAATCAGCTGCAGGGGAAGACTGACACCGCAGGCCCATTCATCCGCCCGGACCCGGGCAATGTTTTTGGGCAGGGTTTCGGCAAAGATAAAAACCAGCAGGGTGATGATAACCGTGGCCAGAATGGGACCGGTGATTTCCCCCGCCAGATAAATGGCAATCACCGTGGCCAGGGCGGTCATAACCACGTGGGCCACATTATTGCCGATGAGCAGGGTGATCAGTGTCTTATCGAATTTTTCCAGGATGGCCAGGGCCCGGCGGGCGCTCTTTTTTCCGTCTTCAGCCCATGCCAAAAGACGGACCCGACTCACATTGGTGTATGCGGTCTCGGTTCCGGAGAAAAAAGCGCCTACAAATAAAAGGATGAAAATGGTGATTATAGATCGTGGAATACTGTCTGGGTCCATTACGGACAAAACCTCCAAAAACGCCCGCGGGCGTGCATGATTATGGCTATAT
>CACZSB010000009.1 GCA_902783765.1 uncultured Lachnospiraceae bacterium | reverse complement strand
GTATTCATTTTAGGCGATATGCGCCTGCAGGCCACGGATTCCCGGGCCCTGGGGGCCATATCCATAGAGCAGCTTAAAGGAAAGGTGGTATTGCTGCTTTTCCGCGGAAGAGGGTTTTGAGAAATGAGGTTATAATGGAAACCTATTTACCTATTACAGATTTGAAGGATTATACCGCTGTTCTCCATGAGGTGGATTCTCTGGATAAGGTTTATCTCACGGAAAACGGACAGAGTGTATATGCGATTATGAGTATCAAAGCCATAAAGGAGATGGAAGAGGCGATAGCCAATATGGCTATTACAGCCGATTTAAGACGGGCGGTGGCCCGGTCGGAGCGAGAAGGTTGGATCTCGCAGGAAGATTTGGAAAAGGAGTTTGAGGTTTATTCTTGGGATGCGGCCCTGCCCGGAAAGGAGAGACAATGCTATATCCTTATATGAGCTTTGAAGATGGCACGGAAGTGACCCATTCCAGTATGGATCAGGACGGAACGGTAAAGGTTTGTATCGAAACGCCTGTGTGGGGTGGCTTCAAAAGCGTGGTTTTCAGCCTGCCATCCTACGAGATTCTTGAGGAAAGCGGATTTGTCAAGGCGGAACTGGAGAACTGGAAAACCTTTGTTCAGGCAAATGCACATTTGATGCTCGGTTATGCGAAGGAAGGGGGATTTCCCGGTGCCGCAGCTGTTTAGGATTGGTGGCTATATCGTATATCTTTGGACCAATGAGGGATTGCCGCCGGAGCCGGTACATGTGCATATTAAAAAAGGCGTCCCATCCGCAGATGGAACAAAAGTATGGATTACCGGATCCGGCCATGCGCTTCTGGCTCACAATAAGGCCAGGATTCCTCAAAAGGAGCTTTTGGAGATAATGCGGATTATCGAGGCAAACAGTGAAAGAATAGTGAAAAAGTGGCAGGAGATATTTGAGGAGACTCGCTACTATTGCTAAGGCAGACGATGCACCCCTGTCATCCTGAGCGTAGTGAAGGATCCGTATTACGAAAAGCTACAAAGAGAACAAATTACCCAGTTAGTCACGGCATAAGGCCGTTACTATAAAAAAAGCAAAGAGAGGAAAAGAAGATGAAGAAGATCTCGAAAATCATGGCAATGATGCTGGCCCTGTTTATGGTGCTGAGCCTTGCCGCCCCCGCGAAAGCGGACAATTATAATGGCACAACAGATAATCGTGCCAAGGGTGGAGAAACCACGATTAAAAAGTATTTAGTCATGAAAAAGGATGCGGTGGTACCTAATGTTGAGTACACTTATACAGTATCCTCCCCCAGCACTGTGGATGATAACACAGAAATGGATAAACCTGCTGTTTACATCCAGGGCACTGACACTACTCCTGTAGTTTATAAGGGTGTAAAGCCCAATGCTGTTAAAGTGAGTACAACTACAGAGACAACAGCGGCCCCCAAAGAAAACACGCTGGAGTTCACTTCAGCAGATAAGACCCAAGATGGTTTGCTAGAGGGGGTGGCCACTGCTGAAGAGAAGTACGTGGTAGATGCGTCAAATAATCCTTATTGGATAACACTTGATTTCTCTGATATCTACTTTGCTGAACCCGGTGTATATCGTTATTGGTTATCCGAAAGTGATGAGCTTCTAACCACCATTACCAATGACTACGGTGTGACTACGGATAGATTGTGGAGAACTATCGATGTTTATGTAGTTGATAATGCTGGCAAGTTGAAAGTGGAAGAATATGTTTGGTATGAAGGAAAACTTGAGGGCAATGAAACGCCCAGTCTGAAAGCTGATTATTCTTCTTTACAGAGTGAGACCTGGACGGATGGCAGCGATGTTTATGAATGGGATGATACGAATAGTAAATGGATGAAGAATGATACAGATGAGGTTGAATTCGAAGATATCCCTGACAACGCAGTGAATAGTGCAGGCAAAACATTGGGTGAGGCTAAAGCGGGATTAAAGCCTAATGGTGCCGAAGCTGGAACAAAGTCCGACAAGTATATCAACAAGTATGACACTCAGAATCTGCAATTTGGTAAAGAGGTAATTGGTAATCAGGGTTCCAAGGACAAATATTTTAAGTTTACCCTTACCCTTAATGGTTTAGAAGCCAATACGGTTTTGACCTGGGAGATTGTAGCGGGCGATGTAGTTACTTATCACGCAAATGGTGCCACTAATCCTGATTATACTCAGGCAAAATTCGAGGAAGGCAATAAGCGTGATGACGATCTTTCTACAACTGGCAATCAGTTGATTGCTGGAGCTGATGGCAAGATTGAGTGGAATGTATATCTTCACGATGGACAATATGTAGTAGTTAAGGGAATCCCGAATGGCGTCACTTATGTACTGGCTGAAGAAGCAGAAGACTACAAGAAGGCTGAAGGTATCAAA
Organism: uncultured Lachnospiraceae bacterium; assembly: GCA_902783765.1. Taxonomy (GTDB): domain Bacteria; phylum Bacillota; class Clostridia; order Lachnospirales; family Lachnospiraceae; genus UBA6987. Next base: position 3,903 of record CACZSB010000009.1, on the reverse strand, counting down.
GATGCTGACGGAACAGTGCCAGTTACTGAAACCGGTGATAAGGCACACATGGATCCCGTAAACGGAACCGTGGGTGCAAAAACATCAAAGACCTATCAGGAGGATGCCAATGGTGCATACTACAAAGATGGGGATGATTATAAAGAAGTTGTCATTAAATCAGATGGAGCTTACAAGCAAGATGGAAACACGAAACTGACAAGTAATGACAAACGTTATAACGTGTATGAGAATATCTATACTGGCTTTACGAATACTAAAGGCGGTGTGATTCCCACCGGTGTGATTGTGGCGGCTGTGCCCGGCACCATCCTGGCTGGCGGCGCCCTGCTGTACCTCTTCGGCAAGAAGCGTCACGAGGACGAGGAGTAAGGTATCCTCTGCCCGAACACGGATAATCTGCGATACAAATACGGAAAGGATGATAGAATGCCAGAGATAGCTCGCTTTTATGGAATCATTATAAAAATGTATTTCAAACCGAAGGAGCATGAACCGAGTCATGTTCACGCACTTTATGGAGAGTATATGGGCGAATTCAATATCCAGACCGGAGAAATGATTCAGGGAGATCTTCCCTCTAAGGCAGTGAATCTTGTTAAAGAATGGCTGTTCCAGTATAAGCATGAGCTTCAAGACATGTGGAATACACAAAAGATTACCCCACTTCCGCCTCTGGAGTAAGGGTAGAGAGGAGTTCTATGATGATCCGCATAAAAGAAATGAAGATTCTGCCGGATTTCATACTGGATATTACCTTTGATGACAACAAACGTGTTTGGTACGATGTTAAAGAGGATATGGAAGAGATTCCATCCTATGAAGACCTAAGACGCATTAACGGCCTTTTTGATCAGGCCCGGATTGATGCCAGCAGAACCTGTGTCGTATGGAATAGTGAAATTGATTTGCCAAGTGATATTCTGTATGAATATGGGAAAACGGCGGCATTGTCCTGAAAAAAAGTAACCTTATGTAACCATGTATTCTGTCCTAAAACATACAGAGCGTATAATTGACAGGATCGTAGACATCATCTTCGTACTCATATTGGTGGTGGGGGTCTACTACATATACGATTCCGTATTTGTGTATACCTCCTCCACCGCTGCGAAGGCTACGGTCTATAAGCCCCAGGACGGCAACCCGGAGATCCTTAAGGAGCTTTCCGAGGACTGTGTGGCCTGGGTCACCATTTACGATTCCGGCGTGGATTATCCTGTCATGCAGGGCAAGAATAATACCGAATACCTGAATAAGGACCCCTACGGTTCCTATTCCCTTTCCGGCTCCATCTTCCTGGATTCCCGCTGTAAGGCGGATTTCACGGACGATTATTCCCTGGTTTACGGACACCACATGTCCGGGAACTATATGTTCGGGGTGCTGGACGCCTTTATGGAGGAGGCCTATTTTGATGCCCACCGTAAAGGAGAGCTCACCGCCTTTGGGAAATATTACGAGCTGGAAACCATAGCCTTTGTCCATACGGACGCCTCGGAGGGTCTGATCTTTAACCCTCAAATTGAGGGAGACCGTATGCAATGGGTTCGGCAAAATGCCGCCATCCTGCGGGAGCCTTCCCGCTCCGGGGGACGCCTGGTGGCCCTGTCCACCTGTAAAAGTCCCACCAGTACCCTCAGAACCATAGTATTTGTTATGATCTACGAACAGGAAGGAGAACCATGATGAAGCAGCTTTGTTCAAAGCTCTGGCCGGTGCTGATGGCATTGGCGCTTCTGATGTCCTTCGGAACCTCAGTCCGGGCCGATGGAGACAGCGTAAGCTATTCCATCGATGTGGAGGTCAATGGAGAAACCATTATATCCATCACCCCCGGCAGCGGATCCCCGGCCTATCCCAATCCCACCATGACCGTGGTGGACAGCGCAGCCCTGGAGTTTGTTTTTACGGCACCCGGGGATTATTCCTATACCGTTAAGCAGGCCGGTACGGATCCATCGATTATTTATGATGATACGGAATATTTGATTCAGTTCCATATAGAACTGAATGCAGGCGGCACCCTGGAGGGCACCGTTTCCCTAAGCAAGACAGGCTCCAGCCTTAAAGAAGACAAAATCGTCTTTGGCAACAGCGTGGTGAGTGAGGAAAGCAAAACCATTACCCGTACCATTACCTATACGGAATATACCCCGGACGGCAAGGAAGTGAGCGTCACCGTGGTGCAGACGGTGACTCTGACCCGCACCGTGATCCAAAATCCTGACGGATCCTACACCTACGGAGAGTGGGAGATCAGCGGCGGTGATACCTCTGCCATAAGCTCCCCGCCCTATGAGGGCTGGACCCCCAATCTTTCCCAGGTGGGCCGCTGGGAAATCGATCTGAAGGATCCCAAGAGCGTGGTGATTCATGTGGTGTATCATCCTACTGGTTCCCGTCCGGATACGGGGGACAGCTTCTGGACGGGCTGGTTTGCCATCTTCGGTGTGGCCGGAGCCGGCCTGATAGGCCTTCTGGTTTACGCTAAAAAGAAGAATTCCAAAGAAGAACCATAAAATGATTTGATATAGATAAAAATACCGGTCTGTTGCTGAAACAGACCGGTGTTTTTGTGTGGGGCGGGCTTATTCCTTCGCCGCCTCCTTAAGTTCCTCTGCCAGTTCCTCCGCCGTGTCCTTAATGGACTCCTGGGCCTCTTCCACGGTTTCGGAGGCTTCTTCGGCTTTGCGGGCGGCGGTTTTCTTGGCTTCCTCCACCGCACTCTTTACCTCCGCCAGGGTCTTCTTCAGGCTGGCGCCGAATTCCTCGGACAGCTTCTTGGCCTCCTCCTTGAAATTCCCCAGAGCCTTGGTGGTCTCCTGTACCAGTTTTTCCTTCACCTCCGAGGCGTCCTCCCCGTCAATGGTAAAGGTGGAGCGCCAGCTGCCGCTTTCTCCCTCCGGATTCAGCTCATCACCCTCGCAGGGGGCCGGCTTCTCGCTGTTTTTCAGATAGTACATCAGCCCGCCGGCCAGTGCGGCGCCGGTGAGCATTGCCAGGAACGTATGATTCTTTGCCATTCTTTTATGCCTCCTTTTTTTGCTTAGTATATGTGGCGTTTCCTTTTTTTCTTCGATGATTTTACCACGATTTGCTTCATTTTAAAAGGGGTGGAAGGTGAATTTTCCGTGAATAATCCTCCTTATGGGATATCTCTGAAAAAATCTCTTTTAGGGGGCTTGCATTTTGGAATAAATCGGGTATAATAGCTCTGGCACTCATGAAGCAAGAGTGCTAACAACAGAAAATCCAAAGCAATTTTATTAAGGAGGAAATATCATGAAACTGGTTCCCTTAGCAGACAGAGTGGTCTTAAAGCAGGTGGAAGCGGAAGAAGTGACCAAGGGCGGCATCGTGCTGCCCGGCAGCGCCCAGGAAAAGCCCCAGACGGCAGAGGTGATCGCCGTGGGTCCCGGAGGCGTGGACAAGGACGGCAAAACCGTTAAGATGGAAGTGAAAAGCGGCGACAAGGTTATCTACAGCAAATATGCCGGCACGGAAGTGAAGCTGGACGGCGAGGAGTTCATCATCGTCAAGCAGAGCGACATTCTGGCGGTGGTAAAATAAAGGAGGCTGATTATGGCAAAGGAAATCAAATTCGGGGCGGAAGCCCGTAAAGCATTGGAAACTGGCGTAAATACCCTGGCGGATACCGTTCGGGTCACCCTGGGCCCCAAGGGCCGGAACGTGGTGCTGGATAAGGCCTACGGCTCCCCCCTGATTACCAACGACGGCGTGACCATCGCCAAGGAAATCGAGCTGAAGGATCCTTATGAAAATATGGGCGCCCAGCTGATTAAGGAAGTGGCCTCCAAGACCAATGATGTGGCCGGCGACGGCACCACCACCGCCACCGTACTGGCCCAGGCCATGGTAAACGAAGGCATGAAGAACCTG
>CACZSB010000008.1 GCA_902783765.1 uncultured Lachnospiraceae bacterium | reverse complement strand
GTCGTTGGTCTGGCCAGCGGGGGCGTTGGTGTCGTTGAGCTGCTGGGCAATGTTCCAGCAGAAAGCCATATCCAGCACGCCCTGACGGAAGAGGTTGATTTCTTCGCCGCCGTTGATGGAAGCGTCGAATCCGATACCCTTGGCGTCATACAGAGCCTGCAGCGCCTTTACGTTTTCCGCAGAATCCGCCGTGTACTTGGTGTGGGCCGCATCAGTGAAGGTGCCGCCGTACAGGTTGTTCACCAGTGCACGGGTGCCCTGGTCGCCGCCCTGGCCGCTGCAGTACAGCGCGCCAACGCTATCGTTGCTTTCCGCCAGCAGTGCTACGGCGTTGAAGAAGTCTTCCGTGGTCCAGGTGTGGGTTTCCACGTTTACATACTTGTCAGCGCCCACTTCTTTGAAGCGGTCCATATTGATGGCCATGCAGTGAGCGGTCATGCAAACAGGGAACTCATAGCTGGCGCCCTTGTCATCGAAGCAGGCAGACTGTACGGCCTTGTTGATTTCGGCCTTGTCCGCATCGGTCCACAGGCTAGCCAGGTCTACCATGTAACCCTTGGCGCCCCAGTTGGCTACCAGACGTTCCGGACCTTCCATAATCAGATCGGGGGCCTTCTTGCCTTCGATGGCCGTGTTCACCTGATCATCGCCGGTGGTGTAATCCAGATACTCCACATTGACTTTGATGTTGGGATTGGCCTTCTGGAAGCTGTCCAGCAGAGCCTTCACGGAAGCATCATCGCCCCATTTGCCAATGGGATAGGTCCACAGGGTAATCTCCACATTCTTGGTGGTCTCTCCGGTTTCGGCGGGGGTGGTCTGCGGATTGCTGTTCCCCTGATTCGCCGTGGTGGTGGGCGTGGTGTTGCTGCTGCAGGCCGCCAGGCCCAGCACCATCACCGCTGCCAGAAGCAAAGTAAAGATTCTCTTCATCTTTTTCCTCCTAAGCTGATTCTTATTTGTTCTCGCCTATTCGGCAATGAGGACTATCCTCCTGCCACTTACTGAATCAAATTGTACTGGAGCAAAGTCCATCTGTCAATCGGATTTTGAAAAAAAATTTCATAAATCTCAAAAAATCTAATTTCATTTCACAAATGCTTCTGCTCCAGGGCTGACGCTATCCGCTCGCGGCTTTTACGGGCGGACTTTAGATCCCGCAGACAGAACTCGGAAAAGAGCACATCCATCAGGAAAAGCTGGGCAATTTTCGCCGCCATGGAGCCCAGCTGCAGGGGCCCTTCGTTGGAACCGCACAATAGCACCACATCCGCCAAAGATGCACCGGGAGAATGGGGAAAACGGGTCACCAAAATAATCCTGCTTTTTCTGGCCCGCACCAGATTCATCACATCCACCATGTCCCGGGTGGCGCCGGAATAGGAAAAGAACAGGAGCACGTCTTCTTTTCCCATGCCCGAGGCAGCCACCATTTGGGTGTGGGAATCAGCCACTGCCAAAAACTTACTGCTTACCGTGGAAAACACATGCTGAGCCTCCTGGGCCATGAGCATGGATCCTCCCTGTCCCATACAAAGGACCCGTTTTGCCTGAACCAGCAGGTCCACACTTTTCTGAATGGATTCGGGGTCAATCAGATCCAGGGTCTGACGCATGGCATCCTGGTCCGCCGAAAAAAGCTTTTGGCTCATTTCCTGGAGGGTGTCTTCCGGCTGCACCGGCCCGGAAAGAATCCCCGCGTCACTCAGGGTACCGTAGGCCGCATTGGCGATGGCCAGCTTAAAGGCATGGAAATTCTTGTAACCCAGACTGCGGCAGAAACGGGAAATGGTGGCCTCTGCCACCCCGCTCTCCTCCGCCAGACCGGCAATGGAAAGGAACTGGCAGTTTTCCCGATGAAGAAGAATATAATCTGCCGTCTTTTTTTCCGCCCGGGTCAGCTCATAATAGACCCGGCTGATTTTGTCATAGACACTTTCAGGCATGCAGCAATTCTCCCATCATCATATCCACCATGGCCAGCATCCGGGGCAGATGGAAAGGGCCTTTGAAGGTGGAACCCTTGCAGGGAGGTTCCGTGGGCTTGCCGTCCCGCCGCAGATAACCGTACCATTCTCCGAATTCCGGGTCGGAAAAGTGGGCCTTGCAGTAATCTAATGTTTTATAAAACCAGTCCAGATACGATTCCTTTCGGGTATCCCGATAAAGCATCAGAGAGGCAATCAGAATCTCATTATGGGGCCACCAGAGCTTCATATCGTGCTCGTAGGCTTCCGGGGGTCTTCCCAGGGCGTCGATGAAATATAAAAGCCCGCCGTATTCCTGATCCCAACCCGCCTTGATGGCCCGGTTAAAAATGGTCTCCGCTTTGGTCACTAAAGCCTGATCTCCGGTGCGGGCGGCATGTTCCAGCAGGAACCAAACCCCTTCTATGTCGTGGCCAGGGTTCACAATCCGGCCCTCTGTAAAATCCAGTCGGGCCTCGCCTTCGGGGCCGACGTTTTCCAGCAAACATCCCAGATCGTCCTTCACATGGTAGCGGAAAATATCCTCCACACAGACGGCGGCCCGTTCCTCATAAAGAGCCTTATTTTCCGGATCCACCCGCATCATCACACTGGTAACATTCAGATAAATCATGGGGATACCAAAGGCCCGGCCCCTGCGGGTTTCGGGAATGGTTTTGGGCCCCAGCCCTGTGGGATCCGACATGCCCTGACTTAAGTCCCAATAAAGATTATAGGCTTTTTTCGCCCGTTCCAGGTATTCCTTTTCCCCGCTGATGCCATAGTACTCCGCATTGGCTATGGCATAGAATGCCTCGGAAAAGGCGTAGCGACGCTGGCGAAGGGGCTGTCCCTCCGCCGTCACCGTAAAGTACATTCGATCTCCCGCCTGACGGTTAATACAGTGGGCCTCCATAAAATCCAGGCAGGATTTTGAAGCTGCCTTCCACTCATCCTTCACCCCATATAAATGGCAAAGCCAGGCAAAAATCCAGCCGCAGCGTCCCTGCATCCACACGCTTTTATCTGTGGAAAAAACTTTTCCCTCCCGGTCCAGGCAGGTATATACGCCGCCGTTAACGGGATCCAAGCCGTTTTTCAGCCAAAAGTTTATACAGCGATCCAGTTCCTCCCGAATCCACTTTCGTTCCAGGCTCATTTTATTTTTGTCCATATGCCCTCCTCCCTATTCACTTTTTCCGTCCTAAAACAATTATAATCATCCTATCACATTGAAAAAAAATTTCAAGACACTTTTTCTCTGAAAAATCCATTCCTCCCGCTTACAATGGGAAAAGAATAATGCTATAATGAAAAAAACGGGCTGATTACCCAAACGAGGTGACAAAATGAAAAAGCATATTGTATGTTTTGGCGACTCCAATACCCACGGCTACTGTGCCGATCCCTCCGACTGCGCCGATGGGGGGGACCGCTTTAACGAGCAGGAGCGCTGGACCTGTCTGCTTCAAAAACAGCTGGGACCGGACTATCTGGTGATTGAAGAGGGGCTTTCCGGCCGAACCACCGTCTTTTCCGATGCCCTCCACGAGTCCATGTCCGGCCTGGACAGTATTTATTCCTGCCTTATGAGCCATGAACCGGTGGATTTACTGATTATTATGCTGGGCACCAATGATACCAAGGAGCGTTTTGGGGCCAATGCGGCGGTAATCGGTATCGGCCTGGAGCGTCTGGTAATGAAAGCCAAAACCGTCCCCGCCTGGAGAAACGGAGAGCCCAGGATTCTGATAATTGCGCCGCCTCATATTGGAGAGGGGCTGTATCTCCGCCCCGAAGGAGAACCCATGGGCCCCGGCTGTCCGGAAAAATCCCGGGGTCTGGCCGCAAAATATGCCCAGGTGGCGGAGAATCAGGCCTGCCACTTCCTGGACGCAGAAGGGGTGGCAGAATTCAATCAAATTGATTGTATGCATTTAAGCCGAAAAGGCCACGGCCAGTTGGCGGAGGCCCTCAGCCGCTTGATTCCCACCCTCATGTAAGCCCATGTCTTCCCGCTTCTTCAACCCGGAAAACGGCATCTGGCCCTTTTTCGCCCATGTGGGGGATCTGGTGGTTCTCAGCCTGCTCTGGGCTCTGTGCTGCCTTCCCCTGCTGACGCTGGGAAGTGCCACCACAGCCCTGTATGACAGTGTTTTTCACGGTCTGCGCTGCGGGGAGGAAGATATTTTAGGCCGCTATTTCCGCACCTTCCGGAAGGAATTAAAAAACGGCATCCTATCCACCCTGCTGTGGGGGGGAATAGCTGCCCTTTATTATCTGATACTTCAGCTGCTGCAGGGGAGTGGAAAAGATCCGGTGATTCGAACCGGCGTCACCCTTTTCACCCTCCTGCCGCCCCTGTTCCTGCTGGGGATTTTTTGCTGGGTCTTTCCCCTGCTGTCCCGCTTCACCTTTACCACGCTTGCTCTGAATATCACAGCCCTGCGGCTGTCTCTGGGACATATTCTTCGTTCTTTGCTGATGGCCCTGCTGGCCCTGGCCGCCATTATGATTTGCCGCCTGTTTATTTCCCCACTGATATTCGTGCCCGGACTTATGGCGCTGCTCTTTACCTATATTATGGAACCGGTTTTTAGCCAATATCAATAATCCCCTTCTTCCCCAGGCCTGCCAATGAAGGCTTTTTGCGGGCGGCCCTATGGATACTGAGCCGGCCCTATGGATACTGAGCCGGAAGACCCCTTGACGGCCCTCGGGTATTTTGCTACAATACGGCGGCACGGACCCTTAGCTCAGCTGGTCAGAGCAGTCGGCTCATAACCGATCGGTCCCGGGTTCGAATCCCTGAGGGTCCATCCATAGATGCAGAGGGGGGACGGTTTTAAGGACCGTCCCCCCTTTGATTTTTGCCCGAATGCTATTTCGTCAATAGGCAAACATATCCGCCGGCTTTTTGTCCGGTTTTTTTGTATCCGTATAGGTAGGAGCCGTGGCATAATC
>CACZSB010000007.1 GCA_902783765.1 uncultured Lachnospiraceae bacterium | reverse complement strand
GCCTCCGCCGTGTTGCCCCCGATGTGAGGATAAATGATCACATTGTCCAGGGTGAGCAGGGGGTTGGAAGGATCCACCGGCTCCTGGCGGATGGCATCCAGTCCGGCCCCGGCAATAATGCCGTCCCGGCAGGCCACATACAAATCCTCTTCCACCACAAGACCGCCCCGGGCGGTATTGATCAGGAAGGCCGTGGGCTTCATGGTCTTTAAACGCTCAAGATTCACCATGTCCCGGGTCACCGGCGTGTTGGGCGCATGGAGGGATACATAATCGCTCTCGGTAAAAATTCGATCCAGATCCCGAACCACTTCCACCCCGTCCGGGAAATCGGCGGCGGGTTTATAGGGATCATAGCAAAGCACATTCATTTCCAGGGCAAGGGCCCGCAGGGCCACCCGGGATCCGATGTTGCCGCAGCCCACGATACCCAGGGTTTTGCCGCTTAAGGTGTTTTTGCGGACCTTCAGCTTGGCCTTGTAGAAATCATCCACCCAGGTCTTGCGCAAAGTGATCACATTCCGGCTCATTTCAAACATAAGCAGCAGTGCCGTCTCCGCCACAGAGGTGGAATTGGCCACCGGGGCATACAGGGCCTGGACCCCATTGTCGTGACAGGCCTTCACATCCAGGGCGTCAAAACCGGCGCCATGACGGACGATCACCTTCAAATTCGGATTGGATTCGATCACTTCCCGGGTAATGGGTGTGATACGAACGATCATGGCCTCCGGCTGATGTTCCTCCATATCTGCCAGAACATCCTCGGTCTCAAAGCCGCGGCCGTCAATAATGGTATGGCCGGCATCCTCCAAAAGCTTCCGGCCTTCCGACATAATTTCCTGGGGTAATAAAACTTTCCAGGGCATGGTGCCACCTCCGTAAAAAAATCATAATAAGTAGATATTCCCGCAGCCAAGCTGCGGCAGAAGCAGGAAACGATTACAGAAAAACAGCGCTTGAATGTATTTCGTTTTCATTATATTATAAGGACAAGAACAAAACAAGAACGGAAATTTTGTTAAATCCACAAAGAATCATTGTTGACGGAGGAAACGGATGGATATCCTAAGTTATTATTATTTCACCGAATTATGCAAGGATCTGAATATGAGCCGGACGGCGGAAAGGCTTTATGTGTCCCAACAGACCATCAGCAACCATATTCAGCGGATGGAGGAGCATTACGGTACCAGCCTCTTCCACCGCAAGCCCTCCCTGTCCCTGACCTATGCCGGAAAATATGCCCTGCAGTTCTCCCAGCGCCTGCTGCGTGAAGAAAAAAACCTGGAGGACTTTTTGGATGATGTGGAGAAAAAGGTGAAGGGAGTCCTTCGCTTCGGAGCCAGCTCCCTGCGGCTGAATGATTCCTTCCCCTTCGTATTGCCTGCCTTCTCCGCCCTTTATCCTGAGGTGGAATTAAGGATCACCGCCTCCGTGTCGGCCCATCTGGAGCCCATGGTGCTGGAGGGGAAACTGGATCTGGCCATTGTACTGGACAACTCCCACATCAATCCGAACCTGGAGCGCTTCCCCTTTACGGAGGATTCTGTATTTTTGTGCATTTCCGACAAGCTTCTGAAAGGAAAAAAAGACGACGCCTGGAAGAGAAAAGCCTTGGGCGGCGTGGATTTGGCAGAATGCACCGATTTTCCCCTTTGTCTTACGGAAAACCGCATTGGGGATATTATTCGTCAATTCTTTGTGGATGAGGGAATAGAACCGAAAATATATATGTCCAGTACGGATTCCAATCTTTCCTATCTGGTGGGCAGCCTGGGGGTGGCCGGTTCCTTCATCACCCATAACCGCCTGGTCAATGTTCGAAAAGAGCTTCCCCCTGACATGAATATCTTCCCCTTACGGATCAAGGGGCGGCCTGTGGTTCAGAAGCTGATTCTGATACGGCGAAGAGACCGTTATGCCTCGGAGCCCATGAAATACTTTATGAAGCTGCTGCAGGATTCCGCCCACGAAATGGCCAGTGTGGATATTGCCAGGATCAGCTGAGCTTTCTCTACAAAGATTCTTTGTTGATGCTTAATTATTTATTGTTTGTCTTATAGTACGCTTTATTATATGATGAAATCGCAGAAACAAAACAGCGTACGAAAAACAAGCAAGCGAACAAGCAAAACAAGTCGAATCACAAAAAAGGAGAAAGACTATGAAACGGATTCTGACCCTGGTACTCACCCTTATCGCAGCCATCCTGCTCATGTCTGCCTGCGGCAGCAGCAATGAAGGCACCACCGCAGCCGGCGGAAATAACTCCGGCAGCTCTGACACCAACTGGCCCAGCGGCGGCGCCGTCACCGTGGTGGTCCCCTATTCTGCCGGCGGCGACACCGACACCTATTGCCGCACCCTCTTTAAGATCGTGGGCGAAGAACTGAAGCAGAACTTTGTGGTGGTCAATACCCCCGGCGGTTCCGGCGTTGTGGCCTCCACTTCCGTAAAGGATGCCAAGAATGACGGCTACACCATCCTCTTCCACCACAGCGGCGTTATGCTGACCCAGGAAGCTGTAGGCTCCAACACCTTCTCCTTCCTGAAGGATTTCGAAGTTTGTGCCACCGCTGCCCGGGACGACACATACATGCTGATCGTCAAGAAGGATGCCCAGTACAAGACCCTGGCTGAGTTTGTGGATTATTGCAAGGCTCACCCCGGCGAAGTAAAGTACTCCATCACCTTCAACGGCGCCACCCATGCCGTGGCCACCCTGATGGAGCAGACCATGGGTATTGAGTTAAACAGCATCGATGTGGGCAGCTCCGCCGCCGACCGTCTGACCGCTTTCATGGCCGGCCAGTGCGACTGTCTGGTAATCAACTACATGAATGTGAAGGATTACATTGAAAACGGCGACTTCCTGGTGCTGGGGGTGTGCGCCGCCGAGCGTCCGGAAGGCATGAAGGATTTCCCCACCATGAAGGAACAGGGCTACGATGTGGTTCAGTCCAAGCTCTATGAAGTCCGCTTCCCTAAGGGAACCGACAGCGCCATCGTGGAAAAGCTTTCCGCAGCTATCGAAAAGGCGGCCAAGAGTGAAGATTTCGCCAAGACTCTGGCCACCTATTTCGCGCAGCCCTACTTCCGCAGCGGCGCCGACACCATCAAGGAAGATACAGCGGAAGTGGAACAGCTGAAAAATCTTTTCAAATAATCTGTCTGTGACAACCTAAGGGCGGCGGCCTCACGAAATCCGTGGGGCCGCCTTCTCATAAAAACCAAGTATTTATCCAAAGAAACGGAGGAGCTACCCATGACGAATAAGAAAAAAGCCATTATTACGTCCCTGCTCTTTCTCGCCTTCAGCATTTTGATGATCGTATTTGCGAAGGACATCAAGCCGATGATGAAAAACGATTTGGGAAGCGGATTCTTCCCCATGGTCGTCGGCATTGCCATGTGCGGTCTTTCGGTACTTCGTCTGATTCTGGCCATCCGCGAGAAGGAAGAAGCTGCCAAGAAATCCGGTGACGATCTGATGGGCGGCCTGGGGACCCTGATCCTGATCGGCGGCTACTGCATTGCCTTCAGTCCCGTGGGATTCATCATTTCCACCATTGTTTACCTCTTCCTGCAGATCCTGCTTTTAACGCCCAAGGAAAAGCGCAACTGGCTGGTCATCTCCTTAATCAGCCTGATCGCCCCCTTCGCGTTTTACGCTCTGTTTGTGTATCTTATCAACACGCCGCTGCCTAAGGGCCTGTTCGGCTTTTAATCGAAGGGAGGAATAATCATGGCACAAATTACTGAAGCCATCCAAATGGTCTTGTTTAACCCCTTCTGCCTGCTCCTTATTCTGATCGGTGTTGTGATTGGTATCATTTTCGGTTCCATTCCAGGCTTAAGCTCCACCATGGCGCTGATTCTCTTTTTGCCCATGTCCTTCGGCATGGAGCCCATGAACGGTATTTCCCTGCTGATCGGCCTATATTTGGGCGGTATGTCCGGCGGTCTGATATCCGCAATTCTGCTAAAGATACCAGGGACGCCATCCTCCATTGCCACGGTGCTGGACGGCGGGCCCATGGCCGATAAAGGGGAAGCCGGCAAAGCCATCGGTATCGGCATTCTGACCTCCTTCGTGGGCGGCCTGATTTCCATTCTGGCTCTGATGTTCATCTCCCCTTACCTGGCCAAGGTTACCCTGGCTTTCACCAGTGCGGAATACTTTGCCATCGCCCTGTTTGCCCTGACCATTATCTCCAGCTTGTCCGGTAACTCCATGGTAAACGGAATTTTGTCCGGCTTTTTGGGCATCGCCCTTTCCCTGGTGGGCATCGCGCCCATTGACGGGGCCATCCGTTTCACCTTTGGGGAAAGCAAGCTCTACGGCGGCTTTAACTCCGTGGTGATCCTGATTGGTATTTATGCGGTAACAGATATTATTCGGGCAGGATTTGAGCGTCGGGACATCGACAAAAAGCTGGCCAAAAAGAATTATCAGATGGATTCTCTTTACGGCATCAGCCTGAAGGATTATTTCAAGCGCTGGGGCAATATCATCCGCTCGGCCCTCATCGGCCTGGGCATCGGTATCCTGCCGGGC
>CACZSB010000006.1 GCA_902783765.1 uncultured Lachnospiraceae bacterium | reverse complement strand
CAGGTTCTTCTTTTCCTCTTCCTGAGCTTCCGATGCCGGATTGTCATCCGCCTCCGCTGCTTTTTTCCGGGCCTCCTGGGCCTGTTGAAGCTCTTCGAAAAGGCTTTCGTATTTTTCCCGGGCCTTTTCCGCCGCCCGGGAGGCCTTCTTTTTGCTTTTTTCCTTGGGCTCTTCCCCGGCTGGCTCTTCCTTCTCCGGCGCTTTATGCTCCGCAGCAGGCACCGAGGCCGCCTCCCCGGGCAGGGTCTCTCCCGCCGCCCCCTGCTCCGCTATTTCGCTCTCTGTTTCTTCCTGTTCCCAGGGGCCGAAATACCATTTTTTAAAGCAATGGCCCATTCCCAGGAACCGGAGCCGGATCTGGCTGTTGATTGCCTCTCCCCGGACATGGACCAGCTTCAGGAGCCAGCTGCCATCCACCCGGGCCTTCAGCCCCTCCCGGAAGCGCCCTTCCAGGCCGTAGCGCAGGGGCACCAACAGCAGGAGCAGCAAAACCACCAGCAGAATTCCCAACAGCACCAGCAGGGTTATCCCTATGATTTTCAGGATCAGCAGCAGGATGGTCATAAAAGCACCTCATCCCCCGGAACATAAGCCATGGAACCAAAACAGGCCTTGAAATCCGGTTTTCCGCTGCGCCTGAGGCAATCCCGGGCAATCTTTTCCACCAATTGCATGGCTTCCCATCGGCTGGCAGCCATGCCCAGCACATGAAGATCCTCCCGGCTGTTTCGGCGGCATTCCCACAAGCTGATCAATTCCAGCTGGGCCCCTTCCATGGGGGAAAGCACCACCAAATAGCAGCCGTCCTGGCGGCTTTTAACCCCCTGCTCCGCAGCCCGCAAAATCTCCCGGGCATGTCGCTGGGCTTTCGCACCAAGATATGGATTCTTCAGCCACTTCACAATCAATCCTTCAGAACCTGTCGGTTCCTGTATACGTAATCACCAAAGGACCAGACCGTCAGCACCAGAGCCAGGATCATCAGCAGCGTGGCTGTAAGCTCCCAGTACTGCCAGATAAAAGGAAAAAGCAGGAAAGCACACCAGAGGGTCTGGGCATTGGTTTTGCGTTTGCCCAGGTTGCCCGCTGCAATAACCACACCCTTTTCCACCGCCACCAGGCGAAAACCGCTGATGGCAAATTCCCGGGCCATGATAATAATCACTGCCCAGGCCGGGACCCGGCCCATGGCCGCCAGACAAAGGAGGACAGAGCAGATTAAAAGCTTGTCCGCCAGGGGATCCATAAATTTTCCAAAATTGGTAATCATGTCATTTTTCCGGGCCAGATATCCGTCCAAAAAATCCGTAAAAGAAGCCAAAAGAAACAGAATCCCGGCCCAGTAGATCAGTTTCCCCTCCTGATCCAGGAGCAAAAGCGCCACAATCAGGGGCACCATAATAATCCGCAGCATCGTTAATTTATTCGGCAGATTCATGTTTGGCCTCTCCTATTAAATCATATCCTCTGGCGGCGATGACCCTTACTTCCAGAAAGTCCCCGCTTTCCCATTCCTTCTCATCCTCAAAAAACAGCAGTCCGTCCACCTCCGGAGCATCCCCCCCGGTGCGGGCCACATAGGTGCCCTCTTCGCTGAGGCGCCCCTCCACCATCACAGTCAGGCAGCGTCCCTTCAGCCGGCGGGCCTTTTCAAAGGCGATTTCCTGCTGGGCCAGCATCAATTCCTTCCGGCGGCGCTTTTTGGTACCGGGATGGACCTGCCCCTTCATGGAATAGGCCGCGGTTCCTTCTTCCCGGGAGTAGCAGAAAACCCCCAGGCGATCAAAGGCATTTTGCTTTACAAAATCCAGGTTGATCCGGTGGTCTTCCTCCGTTTCCCCGGGGAAACCCGTTAAAAGGGTGGTGCGGAGTACCAATTCCGGCACATTCTCCCGCAGGCGGCAGATGATTTCCTCCAATTCCTTCCGGCTGGTTCGCCGGCCCATGGCCTTCAGGATGCTGTCCGAGGCATGCTGTACCGGCATATCCAGGTAGGGCAAAAGCTTTCCTCCTGCCGCCAGCTGCTCCATCAGCCCCCGGTCCACCTCCTCGGGATAGGTATATAACAGGCGGATCCATTTCAGCGCCGGAATCTCCTCCAGCCGTCGAATCAGCCGGGACAGCGTTTTTTTTCCATAAAGGTCCGTGCCGTAGAGGGTGGTTTCCTGGGCCACTAAAATCAATTCCCGGGCCCCCTGTTCTGCCAGGGCCTGTGCCTGCTCCAACAGATACTCTTCCGGATAACTCCGGAAGGGCCCCCGGGCGGCGGGAATAGCGCAGTAGCTGCAATGCTTGCTGCAGCCTTCGGCGATTTTCAAATAAGCATAATGCCCCCCGGTGGAAAGAATCCGGGGCCGGACCTGGGGCAGCAGACTCAAATCCTCAAAGCAGGATACCGGGCCCTGACCCTTCAGCAGGGTTTCCGCTGCCTGAAGGATATGATGATAGGCACTGGTCCCCAGCACCCCGTCCAGCTCGGGCATTTCCTTTAAAATCTGGTCCCTGTACCGCTGGGCCAGACAGCCGGTGGCAATCAGGCCCCGGCAGGCGCCTGCCCCCTTGTGGCGGGCCAGATCCAGAATCGCTTCTATACTTTCCTGTTTGGCGTCCCCGATAAAAGCGCAGGTATTAACGATAATCAGCTCCGCTTCCTCGGGCCGGTGGGTTAAAACATGCCCCGCCTCCGCCAGAAGTCCCATCATATATTCGGAATCCGACAGGTTCTTGTCGCAGCCCAGGGACAGGAAATGGATCAGCGCCATCAGATTTCCTCCGACGCCGCTTCGTTCTCCTCTTCGTAGGCCTCCTCCGACTTGGGATCAGCCGTTTCCTCCTCCAGATAATCTTCTTCCGTCAGATCCTCCAGATCTTCTTCGTCGTCCTCGTCCTCATCCTCTTCATCCAGGGCAGCCTGCCGGGCCGCTTCCGCCGCTTCCCGGGCGGCTTCCGCCTCCTGGGCCAGCCGTTCCGCCTCCCGGGCCATCCGGGCCGCATAGCGTTCCCGGTATTGCTCCGTTTCCTCTTCGGTCAGGATATGAATATCTCCTTTATAGAGTTCTTCCACCGCAATGGACAGGGGCCGGCGGGAATGAT
>CACZSB010000005.1 GCA_902783765.1 uncultured Lachnospiraceae bacterium | reverse complement strand
TAGGTTCTTGAATCCTTAAATATTCAGCGCCAGGAAGAACTTCACCAGGAAGATCAGGCTCAGCACATAGGTGAGCACCGGCACCTTCTTAGCCCGGCCCGTGAGCACCATGATAAAGGTATAGGAAATCAGCCCCAGGCCGATGCCGTGGCCGATGGAGCTGGAAATGGGCATGGACAGCAGCATGATGGTCACCGGCACCGTCTGGGTCATGTCATCGAAATCCACCTTCTTCAGGCCGGACAGCATCAGAATACCCACATAGATCAGGGCTGCGGAAGTGGCCGCCGGGGGAATGATGGCCGCCAGGGGAGAAATAAAGATGCACAGCAGGAACATGATGCCCGTGGTCAACGCCGCCAGACCCGTGCGGCCGCCGGCTTCCACCCCGGAGGCGGACTCGATAAAGGTGGTGACAGTGGAGGTCCCGGTGGCGGAGCCCACCACCGTGCCGATGGCGTCGGAGAGAAGGGCTTCCTTCATATTGGGCATATTGCCCTTATCATCCACCATATCCGCCCGGCTGGCGGTACCGATGAGGGTGCCGATGGTATCGAACATATCGATAATGGCAAAGGTGATGATGATGGTCAGCACGGTGACCCAGCCGATATTCGCCAGCACCTGGAAATTGAACTTGAACAGGGTATTTTCCACCAGATCTCCCACGGGGGGCAGCCAGCTGGCTTTCGTTAAGCCCTCGAAGGGATTGGTATTCAGGAACAGCAGCTGTCCCGCCCAGTTGATCACAGAGGCCACGCCCATGCCAATCAGCACCGCGCCTTTGACCTTCCTGTGAGCCAGGGCGATAATGACAAATAATCCCAGGAACATGGTGACCACCGTGAGAACCATGGGGCCCCAGCCGCTGCCCATGCTTTCTTTAATGGAACCTGCCGTGAGGGCGCCGAAGAAGTCCCGCATTACAAAGAAGGGACCGCCGGTTTCGGAATAGATGCCCGCATTGGAGCCCAGGCCGATATTCATAAGCATCAAACCGATGGCAGGGGAGATACCGATGCGGATCCCCAAAGGAATGGCATTGACGATCTTTTCCCGCACATTCAGGGCGGAAAGCACAATGAAAAGCAGACCTTCGATAAGGATGATTACCAGCCCGGCCTGGAAGCCCTGGAGGTAGCTCACTCCGGCGATGGAAGCCATGCTGGCCACCACCGTGGCAAAGAAACTGTTTAAGCCCATGCCGGGGGCCATGGCAAAGGGCTTGTTGGCCAGAAAGGCCATACACAGGGTGCCCACAAAGGAGGCCAGACAGGTGGCCAAAAAGACCGCATTCCACAGGCCTTGCCCGTTGGCGCCGAATCCGGTCAGCAGGTTGGGGTTTAAGGCGATGATGTAAGCCATCGTCATAAAGGTGGTGAGGCCGGCCACAATCTCCGTGCGGACCGTGGTGCCGTTCTCTTTCAGTTTGAAGAGTTTTTCCATGTTTTCCTCCTTGATGGGTGTGCCGCGGCACAGCATATGTTTTAAATGAAAAAGGCAGATCCGGTTTCGGTCTGCCTTTTCATAAAAACCAAAGTGACCAATAGTCGCAGTTAGGCATGCGGTAGAGACGTTTGGGCCATAAATCCAAACTTATATTGGCAGATAAAAGCTATTTCGTTTTTCCTCACCCATCATATACAAGAAGTAGGAGAAAAGCAAGGTTTTTTAGGGCACAAAATCAATACAATTTTTCGTAATTTGCCTGGATTTGGTCCCGCACCCGGGTGATTAGTGCCCGCTGTTCCTGCTTGGATAGGCCCTGGGTGGGAATGGGCTCGCCAAAATGAAGGGTCACGGTGGCGGGCCGGACATAGGGCCGGTGCTGTTCGAACACATCATCTGTGTGGACGATGGTCAGGGGCAGGATCCGGGCCCCGGTCTGGAAGGCCGCCCGGAAACTTCCCTCGTGGAAGGGCAGCATTTCCTGCTTTTGGTTCCGGGTGCCCTCGGGGCAGATCCAAACACTGGTGCCCTCCTTCAGCAGGGTCTCCATTTGGGCGGCGGCCTTCAGCCCCGCCCGCAGATTGCTCCGATCCAAAAACACACAATCCATGGTATCCATCAGCTGCTTTAAGAAGGGGATCCGTTTCCATTCAATCTTGGAAACGCTGGCACAGGGCCCTTTAAAAAGGGGATAGGTGCTGAGAATATCGAACATGGAGCGGTGATTGCTGATTACCAGCATCCCTTCTTCCGTCGGTATATTCTCCAACCCCACGGTCACAATGCGGGCCCCTGCAAAAAAAGTGATGCCCCGAGCAATAAAGGATAC
>CACZSB010000004.1 GCA_902783765.1 uncultured Lachnospiraceae bacterium | reverse complement strand
CAGGGCATTGAGGCCCAGACCCTGGCCAATGTGTATCTGGCCCTGGACAACGACCTGGAAGTAATTCCCGTTATCAACAAAATCGATTTGCCCAGCGCGGATCCCCAGCGGGTAATTGACGAAATAGAGGATGTGATCGGCCTGGAGGCCCAGGACGCGCCCCAGATCTCCGCCAAAAATGGCATTGGCATCGACGAGGTTCTGGAGGCGGTGGTCCATAAGCTGCCCGCCCCCCAGGGAGATTCCGAAGCCCCCTTAAAGTGCCTGATCTTCGACTCCTTTTATGACAGCTACCGGGGGGTAGTGGTGTTTTTTCGGGTGATGGACGGCCGGGTGAAAAAGGGCACGAAGGTAAAAATGATGGCCTCCGGCGCCTCCTATGATGTGGTGGAGGTGGGCACCTTCGGTGCCGGGCAGCTGATCCCCTGCGAGGAACTCTCCGCCGGTATGGTGGGCTATCTCACCGCCAGCATTAAAAATGTGAAGGACACCCGGGTGGGAGATACCATTACGGAAGCCGCCCGACCCTGCGCCGCCGCCCTGCCGGGCTATAAGAAGGTGCTTTCCATGGTATATTGCGGCATGTACCCGGCGGACGGGGCCAAGTACCCGGATTTGCGGGACGCCTTGGAACGGCTGCAATTAAACGATGCCTCCCTCACCTACGAGCCGGAGACCTCCGTGGCCCTGGGATTCGGCTTCCGCTGTGGCTTTTTGGGGCTCCTGCACCTGGAGATCATCCAGGAGCGCCTGGAGCGGGAATACAATCTGGACCTGGTGACCACCGCCCCCAGCGTGGTCTATAAGATCCACACGGTAAAGGGGGAATGCATCGACCTGTCCAACCCCACCAATATGCCGGATCCCACCCTCATCGACTATATGGAGGAGCCCATGGTCTCGGCGGAAATTATGGTGACCACCGAATTTATTGGCCCTATTATGAGCCTTTGCCAGGAGCGGCGGGGCATTTACGAGGGCACGGAATATATCGAAACCACCCGGGCGCTGCTCCGCTATACCCTGCCCTTAAACGAGATTATTTACGACTTTTTTGACGCTTTAAAGTCCCGCTCCCGGGGCTATGCATCTTTGGACTATAGCATCAAGGGCTATGAGCGTTCCAATTTGGTGAAGCTTGATATTCTCATCAACCGGGAGGAGGTGGATGCCTTAAGCTTCATCGTCCACGAATCCACCGCCTATGAGCGGGGCCGGAAAATGTGCGAGCGCTTAAAAGACGAGATCCCCCGGCATCTGTTCGAGATCCCCATCCAGGCCGCCATCGGCAGCAAAATCATTGCCCGGGAGACGGTCAAGGCGGTCCGCAAGGATGTGCTGGCCAAGTGCTACGGCGGGGATATCACCCGAAAGAAGAAGCTTCTGGAGAAGCAGAAGGAGGGCAAGAAGCGCATGCGGCAGATTGGCAGCGTGGAGGTGCCCCAGAAGGCCTTTATGAGTGTGTTGAAGCTGGATCAAGATAACTAGGTGGGTGTTATGGTACAAAAGAAACCCCTGTCAATCTATATCCACATTCCCTTTTGCGTAAAAAAATGCCTCTATTGTGACTTTGCCTCGGCCCCCGGGGATGCGGAGCAAATGGGGGCCTATGTAAGGCGGCTGATCAAGGAGATCCGCAGTTTTGAAGCCATCGGCTCCCTGTACCGGGTGGATACGGTTTTCGTTGGGGGCGGCACCCCCTCCCTGCTACCTACCTTTTATGTGGGCCAGATCCTGAATCAGCTGAAAAAGCAATATGAGTTTGACCCGGAGGCGGAAATCAGTTTGGAGGCCAATCCCGGCACCCTTAACGAGGAAAAGCTGGGGGCCTACCGGGGCTTTGGCATCAACCGTCTGAGCCTGGGACTTCAGAGCATCCACGAATCGGAGCTGGCTCTATTGGGCCGCATCCACAACTACAAGGATTTTCTGGAAAGCTACGAACTGGCCCGCCAGGCGGGCTTTCGCAATATCAATGTGGATCTTATGAGCGGCCTGCCCAAGCAGACCATGGACCGCTGGGTTAAAAGCCTGGAAACTGTGGCGGCCCTGGGACCGGAGCATATATCTGCTTATTCCCTAAGCCTGGAGGCCGGCACCCCCTTCCATCAGAAATATTCCGAGGGTCTGGGCCGTCTGGATATGCCAGGGGAGGAGCTGGACCGGGCCATGTTCCACGAAACGAAAAAGATTTTGGAGAGCCGGGGCTATTCTCGCTACGAGTTTTCCAATTATGCCAAAAAGGGCTTTGAATGCCGCCACAATATGTGCTACTGGACCTTGGGAGAGTACCTGGGCTTCGGTCAGGCGGCGGCCTCCTATCTGGAGGGCAAACGCTTTGTCAATCCGGCGGATCCCGGGGCATATCAGGCTGCGTCGGAAAAGGCCTATGCCAGCTTTCGCAGCGCCCCCAAGCAAAGCCAGAAGGAGGCCATGGAGGAATACATGTTCCTGGGACTGCGGACCCGTCAGGGCATTTCCCGGGAGGATTTTTCCCGGCGTTTCGGCACGGGTTTTCCCAAACAGTACGAAAAGGAATTGCTGGATCTGTACCGCCAGGACCTGGTGGAACAATCCGGAGGCCGTATCCGGCTTACGGACCAGGGAATCGATGTGAGCAATATCATTCTGGCCCGCTTTTTATTGGATTAGGAGATAGGCATGGCGCTGAATTTTCTGCTGGGAGAGGCCGGCAGCGGCAAAAGCAGTCTTTTGATGGAGATCATCCTTCAGAAGGCCCTGGCCCATCCCCAAAAAAAATACCTGCTGCTGGTGCCGGAGCAATTTTGCTTTTCCGCCCAGCGGCTGCTTACGCGCAAGCATCCCCGCCATGCCCTGATCAATATTGAGGTTTTGAGCCTGGACCGGCTGGCGGCCCGGGCCTTTCGGACCTTTGGCATTGCCAAGGAGCGAATCGTCAGCGATACGGTTAAAAGAATGCTTCTTTCCCTGGCGGTGGGAGCGGTGCGGGAGCAGCTATCCGTTTATGGCAGCGCCGCCGCCTATCCGGGCTTTGTGGGGAAGTTATCCACCTTGTTTGCGGAATGGGAAATGAACGGCCAGACTCCGGATATTTTAAAGGAGCGGGCCCTGGCTTTAAATGCCCCGTCCCTGCTGATCCGCAAGCTGGAGGACCTTTCGCTGTTATACGAATCTTACCGCCGGCAAATGGGGGCACAAATGAGTTCCGAGGAGCGTCTTCCCCTGTTTAACAAGCTCCTGGCCCCTTCGGACATCGGCCGGGTGGAAGAGTTGTTTTTGGACGGTTTTACCGGCTTTACCGCCGTTCAGTATCGAATATTAGGTCAGTTGATGGCCCGGGCCGCCCATACCACAGCGGTTTTTACCCTGCCCCCGGGCGAGGATCCGGATGGCTGGGAAAAGAAGGAACAGCGCCGGCGGGAAGCCTTGTTTTCCATGAGTCAGGAGGCCATCTGGCGGCTGACGAGTCTGGCCCGGGAAGCGGGACAGAAACGGGGGGAAATCCGATATGCGGACTCGGCCCCGGCCCGGCCTCCGGCCCTGGCTTATTTGACGGCCCATCCGGATACCCAGGAGCCTTTTTCGGGGACGGTGGGAGAGGCCTTAAGCCTTTTTGCCATGGATACGCCCCGGGAGGAAGCGGAGCTGGCTGCTGCCCGGATCCGCTATCTGACCCGGGTAAAGGGACTGCGTCACCGGGATATTGCGGTGGCGGTCAGTGATCCGGCCCTGTACCTGCCCCTTTTGGAAAACAGTTTCGGGGAAAATCACATTCCCTTTTTTGCGGACCGCCGCACCCCGTTAAGGCACCATCCCGCCCTGAGATTATTGGAAGATTTCTTTGAAGCCGCCGCCCCTCTTCCGGAGCGGGAGGCCCTGCTTCGCTATTTAAAAAACCCCCTCAGTCCCCTGGATGCCCGGGAAACGGACCAATTGGAAAACTATTATTTGGCCCTGGGGCTTCGCCGGGGCAAAAGGCTTTGGGAAGTTTTTACCCGTCCGGGCCGCCGTCGTCCCGGAGAAGGGCAGGAAGAGCACCGGGCCTATTGGCATGAAAAACTTGATCAATTAAATGATATTCGTCAGCGGGCCCTGGTCCCCCTTCAGGCCTTTCGGGATTCTCTGGGCTCTCAGCCCTATTCCGTGGCCCAGGTGGCGCAGGGCCTGAAAGCCCTGCTGGATCAGCCGGAAATGGAGGAAAAGCTGGGGGCCCTGGCCGGGGTGCTGGAGGAGGCCGGACGGAGGGAACAGGCCCGGGTTCTGCAGGAGGCCCTGCCCTTATTGCAGGATTATCTGGATTGCATGACAGCCCATCTGGGCCATTTGCAGCTGAATCATCAAGCTTGTGCGGAGTTGTTAAAAAGCGGCCTGCGGGAACTGAATCTGGGGACCCTGCCCCTGGCGGCGGATCAGGTGCTGATTGGGGACCTGGAGCGGAGCCGCTTCGGCGCTGTGAAGCAAATGATTTTTCTGGGCTGTAATGCAGACCTGTTGCCCCGGCCCCGGGGCGGAGAAAACCTGTTAAGCGGTCCGGAACGGCTGCTTTTGGCCTCGGAGGAGGAACCGGCCTATACCGATGAACGTTCCATGCTGGAGGAGCACTTTTATCTCCACCGGCTGTTAAGCATAGCCCGGGAGGGCTTGCTGCTTTCCTATGCCAAAATGGATGCCGGCCGCCGGGCCAAACAGCCCGGGGCCCTGATTCGGGAAATCCGGGGCATCTTTCCGGATCTTCAAGAGCAAAGCGGCCCCATTCCGCCGGCCCTTTTGCCGGGGATCCCGGGGGCTCTTCGGAGCCTGGCCCGGCATATGGGACAGGATAGCGGTCCCTGGCCCGCCTTATATGTGCAATTAAAAGGGGAGGAAAATCCCACCTGTCGTCAGAAGCTGGCCATGGTCGAGGCCGGGGCGAATTATCATTATCAACTCCATTCCCTGCCGCCGGCGCTGGCCCGGGCCTTGTACGGCCGGGAAATATATGCCAGCATATCCCGACTGGAGAGCTTTGCCCTCTGCCCCTTCCGGCATTTTCTGCGTTACGGCCTTTTCCTGGGGGAAAGGGAGGAAATGAGCTGGGAGCGGGCGGATCATGGGAATTTCTTCCATGATGTAATGGAGGACTTTTTCAAGGGGCTTAAGGAAGAGGGCATCACGCCGGGGACCCTGTCCCCCGCAGACAGAAGCCGGCGGCTTCAGGCGGCACTGATTCGGGCGGAGGCGGCGGCCCCGGGTTTTTCCGAACAAGCGGTCGCCCCCTATCTTTTATCCCGCTGGGAAAGCTATTTTGAACGCTATGCCGCAGCCTTGGCTGCCTTTGAAAACCAGGGAGCTGCCTTCCTGCCCGAGGCCTTCGAGCTCAGCTTCGGCTACGGAAAAGACGGAATGCCCCCCATAGAACTGGCGGAGGGGGCCACCCTGCGCTTACGGGGCGTCATTGACCGGGTGGACCTGTACCGGGCGGGGGAGACAAGCTATTTACGGGTGGTGGATTATAAAACCGGCCAGCAGAAAATGGATTTCGGCCAAATGGCCCAGGGAAGCCAGCTGCAGCTGGGGGCGTATCTTATGGCGGCCCGGGCCCTGTATCAGGAGAAGATGCCGGCGCAGTCCCTGCTGCCCGGCGGCCTGTATTATGCCCGGCTTTCCGAAAAGTGGCAGGATGACTGGCGGAAGGCGCTATCAAACCAGCTGACGGAGCCCTTTTTACTGGAGGGCATGACAGCTCGGGAAGTGATGGCCGTTTCTCCGGATGCCCGGCCGGAAAAGCAGCCGGTCAACAGCGAGGGACTGATTCTGCTGGAAAATTGTATTCGCCGGCGCCTGGTTGGCCTGGGCAATGAAATGCTTTCCGGCCGACCCGCAGCTCCTCTTCGGGGGAAAGGGGAACGGTCCCAATGCGGGTATTGTCCCTATGCTTCCTTCTGCGACCGGCAGGCGGAGGGATTTACGTACAGAGCAGACCTTTCCATGAACCGGGAACAATATCTGCAAGGGGAACAGGAGGAGGAAAATGGCCTTTAAACCCAGTGCCCAGCAAAGCGCAGTCATCAGTCACCGGGGCGCCTCTCTTTTGGTGGCGGCCTCCGCCGGAAGCGGAAAAACCAGTACCATTATTGAGCATGTGATGCATTATCTTAAGCAGGGCGGCCATATAAACCGCCTGATTTTGGTGACCTATACCCGGGCCGCCGCGGCGGAAATGAGGGAACGGCTTCGGCGCCGTCTGGAAAGCGAGCTGAAGGCAGATCCCGAAAACAGCCGGCTGCGGCATCAGTGGGCCCTCCTGAGCCTGGCCAGGATATCCACCATAGACAGCCTCTGCTACCAGTTGGTGAGGAGCCATTTCCAAAACATTCCCGACCTGCCACCGGATCTGCGCATTGCCGAGGAAGCGGAGCTGGATTTGATCAAGCGGGACGTGGTGGAAGCGCTTCTTGAGGAGGAATACCAGGCGGCAGATCCGGCCTTTTATGACTTTTTGGACGCTTACAGCAACGAAAAGGACCACAGCCAGGTGACGGAGCTGATATTGACCTTATATGAATCCTCCCGCAACGCACCCTTCCCGGAGGAATGGCTGGAAAAGGCCTTAAAAAGCTTTCCCCAAAACCCGGAGGATTTGGCCAGTCTTCCCTGGATACAGGAAAAAAAAGATGCCATGGACGGGGTACTTCGGCGGGTCCTTCAGGAACAGGAAGCGCTGCTGAAGGAAATTGGCCCGGACACAGAGGCGGGAGAGGCCTTTCGGGATTATATCCTCCAGGATATCCGGGACACAAAGGCCCTGCTGGCACGGCAGGATTATTTTGACTTAATGCAGTCTTTAGCGGCCTTGTCGGTTCCGGCCTGCCGAAAAAAAGCGGAGCGGGAGGCTCCTTTTTATCCCTATTTCAGTGAGAAACGGGGCAGCCTGTCCGGCAGCGGCTACTGGAGCCGGGTGGGGGCCCTGCGGGATCCAAAGGCCCTGGGCGCGGAAGAAGCCCTAAGGATGTTAAAGCTCACAGAGGAGCCCGCCAGAATGCTGGCGGCCCTAACCCGGATTTTTGCACAAAGGCTTCGGGAAAGCTGTTTAAAACGTTCCCTGGCCAGCTTTGCCGACATAGAGCATTAT
>CACZSB010000003.1 GCA_902783765.1 uncultured Lachnospiraceae bacterium | reverse complement strand
TCATGGTAGGCGTGCTGCTCATAGTCGAAATACATGCGTCCCCGGGACATGGCTTCGTCGAAGTCGATCTCATAGCCGTCAAATTCAGGGCCGTCCACGCAGGCGAACTTGGTGACCCGCTTGCCGTCCTGGATCAGGGTCAGACGGCAGCCGCCGCACATGCCGGTACCGTCGATCATAATGGGGTTCATGGAAACCCGGCAAGGCACACCGAAGGGCTTGCAGGTGAGCACCGTGAACTTCATCATGACCCCGGGTCCGATGGCCAGCACCAGGTCGAACTTTTCGCCGGCTTCCAGCATTTCCTTTAAGGGCACGGTCACATTGCCGTGGCGGCCGTAGGAGCCGTCATCGGACATAACAATCAGACGGTCGGAACAGGCCTTGAATTCATCCTCCAGGATCAGAAGATCCACGCTTCTGAAACCGATGATGCTGGTGACCTCTGCCCCCAGACGGTGGAATTCCTCCGCCACGGGCAGGGCAATGGCGCAGCCCACGCCGCCGCCAACGATACAAACCTTCTTGATGCCTTCCGTTTCCGTGGCACGGCCTAAGGGGCCCACGAAATCGGCGATTTCTTCGCCTTCCTGCTTGTGATTTAAGCGCAGGGTGGTTTCACCTACGATCTGGAAAATGATCTTGACGGTCCCTTCCTTGGGATCCGTGCCGGCCACGGTGAGGGGGATCCGTTCTCCCTCTTCGTCCACCCGCAGAATGATGAACTGGCCGGGGAGGGCCTTGTTCGCCACCAGGGGGGCCAGGATCTCCATCTGCGTTACCGTGGGATTGAGCTCCTTCTTCCTGACAATTTTGTACATGACTTGCTCCTTTGTTTTATTAATATGCCATAGATGCATAAGGATCCATCTGCCGCTCCTCCCCCGGGGAAGAGCCTGCCGCCGCTGCCCTGCGGCCGCATTTTTCTGTGTAGCATTATAGAAAAAAAGCTGAAAAAGCGCAAGAATGATTCCATGGCCTTTTACTTAATTAAAAAAGCCTCCCGGGGTGGGAGGCCCTTTTATTTCGGCTCAGGTAGCGGTCTGTTCTGCACTGCCGGCGGCAGTTTTCTTTCTGGTGCCCCGGTAACGGCTGCGTCGGCCGCTGCTTCGGGTCTTGACGGTTTTCTTGGGGACGCCCTCCGCTTTCTTGGCGGCTTTCCGGCGGGCTTTTTCCTTTTCCACCCGTTTCTGACGCCGCTCCTTGGCGGCATCCTTCCGGGCTATGATCTCGTCCACATCGCTTTCCCCAGCGGCCTTAATGGTTTTGACGATGTAGATTTCCTCCCCCGGCCCCTTGCGGATGCGGATCTTGCCCTTCACCGGCCCGTGCTTGGGACAATCACAGAGGGCGTAATACATATTGCCGCCGCTGCCGGAAAACCATTCGATCCGAGGCGTCACCTTGGCGCGGCAGCGATTGCAGGACAGGGCAGTAACCGTGGGCTCCTTCAGGGCCGTTTCCTTATCCGGATACAGCTGAGACACAAACTTGGTGTAGGTTTTGAAATCCAGGGAAATTTCCTCCCCATGGTTCTGGGGCAGATGATAATAATCCACGGATTTGTAATTCAGCAAAGGCTTGATATTCATCCGGCGCATGATTTCCGCCGTATACCAGGCATCCTCGAAGGCCGCATGGAACTGACCCTCCTGGGGGATCCCCATGGCCTCCACCACCTCCGACAGGGCCGGACGCTTCTTGCCATCCAGGTAGCCCAGGCTGTAGAGCTTTTGCAAATCGTAATACAGCAGGGGCCGGGGGAACTGATAGGGAATATGATAATATTCCATGTTCCGCTGAAGCTCGAAAAGATCCGAGGGCCCCCAGCTTACAAAAACGGGATTCTTCCCGCACCACTCCAAAAAGCTGCGCACCACCGGGCTGAAGGTCCGGGACTTGTTCAGCTTTTCCATGTCCATATGGACCACGGCCTGGGTGTAACGGTTCATGCTGCGGTAGATCAAAGGTTTAATGGTTTCGTGGAATTTTCCCACCACCTTCCGGCGATGGTTCAGCTTTACCGCTCCGATCTCCAGAATCTCAAAGGGGATCTTGGGATTTTCCCGATAGCGTCCCCCGGGGGCCTGGTTCCATTCCAGGTCAAAAACGATATAATTCATAAAGTCCTTTCTTTACAGTATATTGTTCTCTGCCGCCGTAATCACATGGGATAAAAGCACGGCGGTGGTTACGGTGCCCACCCCCCCGGGCACCGGGGTGATGGCTTCCGCCAGAGGCTCTGCCGCCCCGAAGTCTAAATCTCCGCAAAGGCTGCCGTCTTCCAGACGGTGGATGCCCACATCCACCAGCACCTGGCCCGGCCTAAAGCAGCCGCGGCTCAGGGCCCGGGGGCGGCCCAGGGCAGCCACAAGAATATCCGCCTGCCGGCAGATTTCCTCCAGATTTTCCGTTTTGCTGTGACACAGGGTCACCGTGGCGTCTTCCTTCAGCAGCATCATGGCCAGGGGACG
Organism: uncultured Lachnospiraceae bacterium; assembly: GCA_902783765.1. Lineage (GTDB taxonomy): Bacteria > Bacillota > Clostridia > Lachnospirales > Lachnospiraceae > UBA6987. The sequence goes on along the minus strand of CACZSB010000003.1, from coordinate 1,872 downwards.
GCCCACCACCAGGGAGCGACCCACGATCACGGCCCTTTTGCCTGCCAGAGGAATTTCGTAATGGGCCAGGATCTCCATCACCCCCCGGGGCGTGGCAGGGGGAAAACCCAATTGTCTGTGGGAAAAGACCCCCGCCAGGGACAGATCCGTGGCGCAGTCCACATCCTTTTCCGGAGGGATCAGCCGGCAGAGGGCTGTTTCATTCAGGCTTTTGGGCAGGGGGCGCAGAAGCAGAATCCCATGAATGGCCGGGTCATTGCCCAGTTCCCGCAGGGCCTCTTCCGCCCGGCTTTGGGAAGCATCCGCCGGCAGGTTCTCGCTGAGGAGATCTATGCCGCAGGCCTCGGCCTGTTTGGAAAGGCCCCGCAGATAGGCTTCGTTATCCCCTTCTTCTCCCACGGAAAGCACCGCCAGGGTGGGATAAACCCCCTGGGCCTTCAGGTTTTCCGTTTTGTTTTTGATGCGTTCCCGCAGGGCTGATGCCACCGGGGCGCCGGATAGTATAATACTCATTTAGAATAATCCGCTGATGACGCCGTTTTCGTCCACGTCAATGTTTTCCGCGGCAGGCTTTTTAGGCAGGCCGGGCATGGTCATAATATCCCCCGTCAGGGCCACCACAAAACCGGCGCCGGCGGAGATCCGCACATTCCGCACCGTTATGCGGAAATCCCGGGGTGCCCCCAATTTCAGGGGATCGTCGGAGAAGGAATACTGGGTCTTGGCCATGCACACCGGCAGCTTTCCGTAGCCCAGGCTTTCCAGCTTTTCCAGCTCCTTGGCCGCCGCCGGCAGGAAATCCACTCCATCGGCATGATAAATCTTTTCCGCCACCGCCTGGATCTTTTCCTTAAGGCTCAGCTCATCTTCATAACAGAAGCGGAATTCGGAGGGTTCTTCGCACAGGCGAACCACTTCCTGGGCCAGGGCCTGGCCGCCTTCGCCTCCCTTCATCCAGACTTCGCTTAAAACCACATTGGTCCCTAAGCTGCGGCATTCATCCTCCACCAATTTCAGCTCCGCCTCCGTGTCATCCGGGAAGCGGTTGATGGCCACCACCGCCGGCAAGCCGTAGACCTTAGTAATATTTTCCACATGCTGGAGCAGGTTGGGCAGGCCGGCTTTTAGGGCCTGAAGATCTTCGGCCTTTAAATCCGTTTTGGCCTTGCCGCCGTGCATTTTCAGGGCCCGTACCGTGGCCACGATTACCACTGCGGCGGGTTTAAGTCCCGCCATGCGGCACTTGATATCCAGGAACTTTTCTGCCCCCAGATCCGCGCCGAAGCCCGCCTCTGTCACCACGTAATCCCCGGTTTTCAAGGCCATACGGGTGGCCATCACGGAATTGCAGCCGTGGGCGATATTGGCAAAGGGGCCCCCGTGCACAAAGGCGGGGGTGTGCTCTAAGGTCTGCACCAGGTTGGGCTTTAGGGCGTCCTTTAAAAGGGCGGCCATGGCTCCCTGGGCCTTTAAATCTCCGGCGGTCACCGGCTGATCCTCCATATTGTAGCCCACAATGATCCGGGCCAGCCGGGCCTTTAGATCCGCAATATCCGAGGCCAGGCACAAAATCGCCATGATTTCCGAGGCCACGGTAATATCAAAGCCATCCTCCCGGGGGAAGCCGTTGGCCTTGCCCCCCAGGCTCACCACGATATTGCGCAGGGCCCGATCGTTCATATCCACCGCCCGCTTCCAGCTGATGCGGCGGGCGTCCAGTTTCAGGGCATTGCCCTGATGGATGTGATTGTCCACCATGGCCGCCAGCAGGTTGTTGGCAGCGCCGATGGCGTGAAAATCTCCGGTAAAATGCAGGTTGATGTCCTCCATGGGCACCACCTGGGCATAACCGCCCCCGGCGGCACCGCCTTT
>CACZSB010000002.1 GCA_902783765.1 uncultured Lachnospiraceae bacterium | reverse complement strand
GGGATCTGGCCAAGAAGGGCTACAAGGTCAGCATTTTTGAAGCCCTGCACAAGGCCGGCGGCGTGTTGGTATACGGCATTCCCGAGTTTCGTCTGCCCAAGGCCATCGTGGCAAAGGAGGTGGAGACCTTAAAGGAGCTGGGGGTGGATATGGAGACCAATGTGGTCATCGGCAAGACCCTTACCATTGACGAGCTCTTTGATAAGGGCTATGAGGCGGTGTTCGTGGGCTCCGGCGCCGGTCTGCCCAACTTTATGAATATCCCCGGGGAATCCTTCAAGGGCGTTTATTCCGCCAATGAGTTCCTGACCCGCAGCAATTTGATGAAGTCCTACGAGGAGGATCCCCGGACCCCCATCATGAAGGGTGGCAAGGTCATCGTGGTGGGCGGCGGCAATGTGGCCATGGATGCGGCCCGTACCGCCCTGCGTCTGGGCGCTGAGGAAGTGTCCATCGTATACCGCCGCTCCATGGAGGAGCTGCCCGCCCGTCGGGAAGAGGTGGAGCATGCGGAGGAGGAAGGCATCGTCTTCCGTCTGCTGCAGAATCCTGTGGAAATCCTGGGCTATAACAATCCCGAGAATCCCCGGGACGAGAAGAATGGTTTTGTCACCGGTATGCGGGTGATTAAAATGGAGCTGGGCGAGCCGGATGAAAAGGGCCGCCGCCGCCCCGTGGAGATTCCCGGTTCCGAGTACGAGCTGGAGGCGGACACGGTGGTTATCGCCATCGGCACCTCTCCCAACCCCCTGATTAAGGACACCACCAAGGGGCTGGAGGTGAACCGTCACGGTGGTATTGTGGTAAACGAAGAGGGCCTCACCTCTCGCGAAGGCGTGTACGCCGGCGGGGATGCGGTTACCGGCGCTGCCACGGTAATTTCCGCCATGGGTGCCGGCAAGGTAGCCGCTGCGGCTATCCACGATTACCTGTCCAAGAAATAATGTTTTTCGGTGTCATTTAACTAACAAAATCTGACACTGTCACAAAAAAAGGATGTTCCTCCGGGGGCATCCTTTTTTGCATGAATAAAAAGTTTTTGCGGCTCGGAACAAGGAGGCCCTTGACAAAGCCCTGCCCCGGGGCTACAATCACAATACCCCCATGGGGTATATTGCAAACAGCGAGGTCTTCCATGAACCATACAGAATGCTTTCACAAGAAGATACGGCAGGAAGAAGAAAAAAAGCGTTTGATGAACCGGCTCCGCCGGATAGAGGGCCAGGTCCGGGGTATCCAGAACATGCTGGAGCAGGATGCCTACTGCCCGGACATTATGATCCAGGTCTCCGCCGTGAACCAGGCCCTAAACAGCTTCAACAAGGTGCTGCTTACTGAGCATATCAAAAGCTGTGTGGTGCGGGACATCAAGGCCGATAAAACCGAGACCATAGACGAACTGGTGGAAACCCTTCAAAAAGTCATGAAATAGCGAGGCAAATATGGATCACTATACCGTTACAGGCATGAGCTGCGCCGCTTGCAGCGCCCGGGTGGAAAAGGCCGTAAAGGCCCTCCCCGGGGTGGAAAGCTGCAGCGTCAGCCTGTTGACCAATTCCATGCAGGTGGGCGGCAGCGCCCCGGCGGAGGCCGTGGTGGCGGCGGTGGAAGCCGCCGGCTATGGGGCGGCCCCGTTAGAGGAAGCCCGGGAGGAAAAGGGGGCGGGGAGCGCCTACCAGGCCCGGCTGCGGCAGCAGCGGGAGGCCCTGGAAGATAAAGAAAGCCCCCGCTTAAAAAAGCGTCTGCTGGCCTCCGCGGCGGTGCTGATGATTTTAATGTATTTTACCATGGGTCACATGCTGGGCCTGCCCCAGCCGGAGCCCTTCCACAATATGGTCTTTAACGGCCTTTTCCAGCTGTGTCTAGCTCTCATCGTATTGCTGATCAATAAAGACTTTTTCGGGGGCGGCCTGCGCAGTTTGCTTCACGGTTCCCCCAATATGGATACCCTGGTGGCCTTAGGCTCCGGCACCGCCTTTTTGTATTCCCTGGTCCTGCTTTTTATCATGACCCTGGCCCAGGGCCGGGGGGAGGGCGAAGCGGTGCGGGAGATGGGCATGGGCCTGTATTTCGAGACCGCCGCCATGATCCCCACTTTAATCACTGTGGGCAAGCTTTTGGAAGCCCGCTCCAAGGGCCGCACCACCGATGCCCTAAGGAGTCTTATGGCCCTGGCCCCCCAGACCGCCCGGCTGATCCGGGAGGGCCGGGAGGAGGTGGTGCCCATAGAGGAAGTCCGCATAGGGGACCTGTTTGCCCTGCGGCCCGGAGAACAGATCCCCGTGGACGGGGTGGTGGAGGAGGGTCTCAGCGCCGTCAATGAAGCGGCCCTTACCGGGGAAAGCATCCCCGTGGATAAGGCCCCGGGAGATAAGGTGTCCGCCGCCACAGTCAACGGCCAGGGCCATCTGATCTGCCGGGCCAGCCGGGTGGGGGAGGATACCAGCCTGTCCCAGATCATCCGCATGGTGGCAGAGGCCTCCGCCTCCAAGGCCCCCCTGGGCCGGATTGCCGATAAGGTGGCGGGGATCTTTGTGCCCATGGTGCTGGGCCTGGCTCTTTTGACCTTTTTAGGCTGGCTTCTGGCCGGGCGGCCACTGGATTTTGCCATGGCCAGGGGCATCACCGTGCTGGTAATCAGCTGTCCCTGCGCCCTGGGGCTGGCCACCCCTGTGGCCATTATGGCCGGCAGCGGGGTGGGGGCCCGAAACGGAATCCTATTCAAAAACGCCGCCGCCCTGGAGGAAAGCGGCCGTGTGAGCACCATGGTTATGGATAAAACCGGCACCCTCACCCGGGGGGAGGCGGCGGTAACGGCCCTTTTTCCCGGAGAAGGGATCTCGGAAAGAGAGCTTTTGGAAAAGGCCTGTTCTTTGGAGGCCAAAAGCGAGCATCCCCTGGCCCGGGCGGTGTGCCGCCGGGGCACGGCGGAGGGCCTTTTGCCCCTGCCCGTTATGGGGGTAGAGGCCCTGCCGGGGAACGGTCTTAAGGGCTATTGGCGGGGAGAGCTTCTGCAGGGAGGCAGCCTGGCCTATATGGAGGGGCAGACTGCCCTGCCTCCGGAGGCTAAGGCGCAGGCCCAGGCTTTAAGCCAGGCCGGCCAGACCCCCCTGTTTTTTGCGGAGGAAGATCGATTCTTGGGCATCATTGCCGTGGCGGACGAGATCCGGGAGGATTCCCGCCGGGCAGTGGCCTATATGCACCAATTGGGACTGAAAACCGTTATGCTCACAGGGGATAATGAGGCCACGGCTCAGGCGGTGGGCGCAAAGGCCGGGGTGGACCGGGTGATCGCCGGGGTCCTGCCCCAGGGCAAGGCGGCGGCCATTCGGGAACTTCGGACCCAGGGTAAGGTGGCCATGGTGGGGGACGGCATCAATGACGCCCCGGCCCTCATGGAGGCGGATATGGGCCTGGCCATCGGGGCCGGCACCGATGTGGCTCTGGATGCCGCCCAGGTGGTGCTTATGAAAAATTCTTTGATGGATGCGGCGGCGGCGGTGCGGCTGAGCCGGGCCACGGTGCGGAATATCAAGGAAAACCTGTTTTGGGCCTTTATTTACAATCTCATATGTATCCCCCTGTCCATGGGGCTCTTCGGCCTGGTATTAAAGCCCATGTACGGGGCGGCGGCCATGAGCCTCTCCAGCTTTTGCGTTTGCATGAATGCCCTAAGGCTGAACCGGGTGAAGTTGTATCCGGGAGAAGGTGGGGGCCAGTCGCCCCCGCCCACCGCCGCCTCCGGGGCTGCGGTCCCCCCTCCCCCGCGTCCGGGGGAGGGCAGGGAGGAACCTGACAGATATTTCAATAACATACAGGAGGAGGAAGAAAAAATGACAAAAACATTGGAAATCGAAGGCATGATGTGCCAGCATTGCGAAGCCCGGGTGAAGAAGGCACTGGAAGCCCTGCCCCAGGTAGAGGAGGCCCGGGTCAGCCACGAAGCGGGCAGCGCCCAGGTGATTTTAAAGGAAGATGCGCCGGACGATGTTCTGAAAAAGGCGGTGGAGGCACAGGATTATATAGTAAAATCCGTCATTTGATTAAGAAAAAAAGAAGTAAAAAGGCAGGGGATTATTTCCCTTGCCTTTCTTTTTTTTCTGTGATAAATCTGTGTTGAATAAAGCGAAAAAAGAACGGAATTCTTTCAAAAAAACAAAAGGAGACCAGACATGACAGTCGGATGCGTCAAGGAAATCAAGAACAACGAGAACCGGGTGGGTTTGACCCCGGACAATGTGAAGGCCTATGTGAAGGCCGGCCACAAGGTACTGATCCAAAAAGGCGCAGGCCTGGGTTCGGGCTTTGCGGATTCCCAGTATGAAAAGGCCGGGGCCGAAATCCTTTCCACCGCCAAGAAGGTGTGGGACGGAGCGGACATGATCGTAAAGGTCAAGGAGCCCCTGGAAGCGGAATACAAGCTCATGCGGAAGAATCAGATTCTCTTTACCTACCTGCATCTGGCTGCGGACCAGGCTCAGACCGATGCCCTGCTGGCCCAGGGGGTGAAGGGAGTGGCTTATGAGACCCTTATCGAGCGGGACGGTTCCCTGCCCCTGCTGATCCCCATGAGCCAGATCGCCGGCCGACTTTCCATTCAGGAAGGGGCCAAGTACTTGGAAAAGACCTTTGGCGGCGCCGGTGTGCTGCTGGGGGGCGTGCCCGGCACCCCTCGGGCCAAGGTGGTGGTATTGGGAGCCGGCACCGTGGGCACCAACGCCTGCAAAATCGCCGACGGCATGGGGGCCAGCGTTACGGTAATCGATATCAGCTTAAAGCGCCTGGAGTATCTGGATGATATTTTCGGTTCCCGGATCCAGACCCTGGTTTCCACGGATGCCAATATCGAAAATGCGGTGCGGGAGGCGGATCTGGTGATCGGCTCCGTACTGATCCCCGGCAAGAGCGCTCCCAAGCTGTTCAAGAAGGCTTACTTAAAGGAAATGAAGCCCGGGGCCGTGTTTGTGGATGTGGCGGTGGACCAGGGGGGCTGCGGCGAAACCACCCATGCCACCACCCATGACGATCCCATTTACATTGTGGACGGCATTGTGCACTATTGCGTGGGCAATATGCCCGGTGCCGTGCCCCGCACCTCCACCATTGCCCTGACCAATGCCACCCTGCGCTACGGTCTGCAGATCGCCAATATGGGGCTGGAGAAGGCCTGCCAGGAAAATCCCGTGCTGTACTCCGCCATCAACACCTATGACGGCAAGCTGACCTGCAAGGCGGTGGCCGACAGCTTCAAGGGCTACGAATATACGGATATTCACACCCTTTTCTAAACAGCGAATCGCTGACAAAGAAAGAGCAGGCAGGGGTCATCCTCTGCCTGCCTTATCTTTTAAATCCCCATTGACGGCTCCATAAGGCCCGTGATAAACTGAAGGCAGCGTTGACGGAAAAGCTTCCGTTTGCGCTTTTTTTGCGTGAAATCATGAAAGGATGAATATGTATAGTGAAGCCATTTGCATGGCCCTTTTTGGCATGGAGGGAATTCTGATCCGGGTGGAATGCGACTGCTCCAACGGCCTGCCGGAAATGTCCATGGTGGGATATCTGGGGGCGGCGGTGAAGGAGGCCCGGGACCGGGTCCGCACCGCCATGAAAAACACGGGCTTTCAGCTGCCCCCCCGGCGGATCACGGTGAATCTCTCCCCGGCGGATCTGCGGAAGGAGGGCACCAGCTTTGATCTGGCCATTGCGGTGGCCATGCTTTCCTCGGCGGAGCTGGTGAATTTAAAGGACTTCCTGCCCCGCACCGTTTTTTTGGGGGAGCTGGGTCTGGACGGACGGCTGGTGCCCATCAGCGGCATTTTGACCATGGTGGGGGCGGCCCGGGAGGCGGGCTATGAGCTTTGCGTGGTGCCCAAGGCCAATGCGGCAGAGGGGGCCCTGGTGGAGGGGATCCGGGTGATAGGCCTGGAATCTTTGGAGCAGCTGCCCCTTTTGGCCCAGGGAGCCCTGCATCCGGAGCCCTGCCGCCTCCAGGAACTGATGGGGGAGGAGGCCCGGCAGGAAACGGTGGATTTTGCGGAGATCAACGGCCAGGGGGCCATGCGCCGGGCGGCGGAGATCGCTGCGGCGGGGCGGCACAATCTGCTCTTTATCGGAGCCCCCGGCTCCGGCAAGACCATGGTGGCCCGGCGGATTCCCACCATTTTGCCCAGGCTGGGCCTGGAGGAGGCCCTGGAGGTCTCCCGCATTTACAGCATTTGCGGCCTGCTCTCCCCGGAAAAGCCCCTGATCCTAAGCCGGCCCTTCCGTTCGCCCCACCATACGGTGTCCTCCTTTGCCCTGGTGGGGGGCGGCCGGATGCCCCGGCCCGGGGAGATCTCCCTGGCCAACCGGGGGGTCCTCTTTTTGGACGAGCTGCCGGAGTTTCAGAAAAATGCCCTGGAATCTCTTCGCCAGCCCCTGGAGGATCAGGCGGTGAGCATCGCCCGGGTCCAGGGCTCCTATAATTTTCCGGCGGATGTGATGCTGGTGGCGGCTATGAACCCCTGCCGCTGCGGTTATTATCCCGACCGGAACCGCTGCCATTGCTCGGAAAAGGAGGTGGGCAGTTATTTAAAACGAATCAGCCGCCCCCTGCTGGATCGGATGGACCTTTGTGTGGAGGCGCCGCCCCTGGGCTACGGGGAGCTGGCGGGCCGGGCCCGGAACGAAAGCTCGGAGGATATCCGCCGCCGGGTGGAGGCGGCGGGCCAGCGGCAGGCCCGGCGTTTTGAAGGCAGTTCCATTTTGTTCAACGGCCGGATGAACGGCCGGGAGGTGAAGCATTATTGCCGGCTGGATGGGGAGCAGGAAGCCTTTCTAAAAAGGGTCTTTGAGCAAAAAGGGCTTTCCGCCCGGGCCTATCACCGGATTTTGAAGGTGGCCCGGACCATTGCCGACCTGCGGGATGCCCCGGAGATTTCCATGACGGATCTGGCGGAGGCGGTGGGCTACCGGGGCCCCGAGGAGAAATTCTGGAGGTAATATGAAAGAACGGGATTATTGTTTTCTGCTGGCGGGGATGGAGGGTTTTTCGCCCCTGATCCTCCGGCGGCTTCTGGGCCTTTACGGGGGGGCGGAGCAGGTTTTTAAGCAGGAATCCCTGCCCGTATCCGAAGGGCGGCAGGCGGCCTTTCTGGCAGGAAAGGATCGGGCGGCGGAGTGGCTGGCCCGGCGGGATCAGTGGGAAAAGGAAGGGATTCACTGGTGCTGGTATGGAGATCCGGATTACCCCGCCCGGCTAAGTGTTCTGCCGGACAGTCCCCTGGGACTTTATTACCGGGGGCGGCTGCCGGAAAATGACATTCCGGCGGTGGCCATTGTGGGAGCCCGGCGCTGCTCCCCCTACGGCCGGGCCATGGCGGAGCGCTTTGGAAAGGGCTTGGGGGAGCGGGGGATCCAAATTATCAGCGGCATGGCCCTGGGGGTGGACGGCCATGCCCAGCAGGCGGCCCTGGATGCGGGG
>CACZSB010000001.1 GCA_902783765.1 uncultured Lachnospiraceae bacterium | reverse complement strand
TAAATCCCAAGGGCAGTTCAAAAGGAAGCTGCCGCCGTCCACCACTTCCTGCACCATATTGTACTTCCGTACATAGGAAGGATTGTGGCAGGCCACGAAATTGGCCTTATTGATGAAATAGGTGGAGCGGATGGGGGCGTGACCGAAGCGCAGGTGGGAAATGGTAAGACCCCCGGACTTCTTGGAGTCGTACTCAAAGTAGGCCTGCACATACATATCCGTGTGGTCGCCGATAATCTTGATGGAGTTCTTGTTGGCGCCCACGGTGCCGTCGGCTCCCAGGCCCCAGAACTTGCAGGAAATGGTGGATTCCGGCTGGGTATTGGGATCTTCCTTCACAGGCAGGGACAGACCGGTCACATCATCTTCAATGCCGATGGTGAACTCTTCCTTTTCCGTGTTGCGGTATACCGCCACGATCTGGCCGGGGGTGGTATCCTTGGAGCCTAAGCCATAGCGGCCCCGAAGGATCTTCACATTATGGAATTTGGTGTTCCGCAGGGCCGTCACCACATCCAGATACAGGGGCTCGCCCAGGGCGCCGGGTTCCTTGGTGCGGTCTAAGACACTGATGGTCTTCACCGTCTCCGGTAAAGCGTCCAGGAGATGCTTCTGACTGAAAGGCCGGTACAGACGAACCTTCACCAGACCCACCTTTTCTCCCTTTTTCAGCAGGTAATCGATGGTCTCGTCGATGGTATCGCAGACGGAACCCATGGCAATAATCACGTGCTCCGCATCGGGCGCGCCGTAGTAGTTGAATAATTTGTAGTCGGTGCCCAGCTTGGCATTGACCTTATTCATATACTCTTCCACAATGGCGGGGAAAGCGGTATAGGCATTGTTGGAAGCTTCCCGGGCCTGGAAGAAAATATCCGGGTTCTGGGCGGAGCCCATCTGGCAGGGATGCTCGGGATTTAAGGCGCTGTTGCGGAAAGCCTGCACCGCATCCCAATCCAGCATTTCACCCAGGTCTTCATATTCCCAGGTTTCAATCTTCTGCAGTTCGTGGGAGGTGCGGAAGCCGTCAAAGAAGTTCAACACCGGCACTCGGCCCTTGATGGTGGCCAAATGAGCCACGGCGGTCAGGTCCATGACCTCCTGCACATTGGATTCGCAAAGCATGGCAAAGCCCGTCTGACGGCAGGCGTATACGTCGGAGTGGTCACCGAAAATACAAAGAGCATGGGAAGCCACGGTCCGGGCGGATACATCAATCACGCAGGGCAGCATTTCCCCGGCAATCTTGTACATGTTAGGAATCATCAAAAGCAGACCCTGGGACGCGGTGTAGGTGGTGGTCAAGGCGCCGGAGGTCAGGGAGCCGTGGACCGCGCCGGCGGCGCCGGCTTCGGACTGCATCTCCATGATCCGGACTTCCTGTCCGAAGAGGTTCTTTCTTCCCTCGGTGGCCCAGCTGTCTGCAACTTCGGCCATGGGGGAGGAAGGGGTGATGGTGTAAATGGCAGCCACGTCCGTAAAAGCATAGGAAACGTGGGAGGCTGCGGTATTACCGTCCATGGTTTTTCTCGGTCTTGCCATAGTTTTTCATCCTCCTGAAAGCATAATAAAACAAATTGGATACTTATAAACTTCCGCGTTATATTATAATACGGAGCCAAATAAAGTCAAGGGCCGCGGTCAGTCATGACTGCGGCCCCTTGGCACTAATTTACTTATTTTTCAAGCAGCTCATTCAGCACCGTTTCGTACATGGAGATCATGGCACCTACCACGGTATCTCCCACGATAACCCCGTTGGAATCCACAAAGATTGTGGTGGGGATCGCCTGAATGTCGATTGCCTGCGCCAGGCCCATGCTGTCAATCACATTGAGATAGGTAACTCCCGTATCGGCAATGATGTCCTTCGCGTCGGCCAGTCCGCCCGGCTCCATGCCGTCTGTGAGAATCCCGATGATGCCACATCCCTTTTCCTCGAAAAGCTTATTGAGTTTCTCAAGCTCGGGAAGTTCACCCACACAGGGACCGCACCAGGAGGCCCAGAAATTAATCATGGTGTACTGGTTCTTTGCAAAAATCTCTTTGCTGGACACCGTATTGCCTTCCAGGTCGGTGGTTTCAAACTCAATCACCTGTCCCCCGATAATATCGCTGAGCGATTGGGGCTCGTAGGTTTCGATCTGCTTTAGGGACGCCTCCAGTTCAGCTATGATCCCGTCGTATACAGGCTTTAACTCCGCCGGAAGATTCTCTGTATAATCTTTCTGCATGGTATAATACAGGGTATAATCTCCGTCCTTTTTCAGCTCTTTAATGGAACCCTCTTCAATTCCAACGATCCACTTGCCCCATTTGTCCAAAAGAAGCGGAGTCCATTCGGAATTCAGCGCTTTGAAAACAGTGAGAACATTCAAGATGTTTTCCTTCATCCCGTCGTACTCTTCCTCGCTCATGGTCCAAAGATCGATCTTGCTGGCAGGATACAGATAGAACTCCATGTAATAGAGGTCCTCTTCCGCCAGGCCGCCATCATAGACCAGGTATGTCTTTTCTCTGTTTTTGTTATAGGTTTCCGATGCAGGCATTTTCATGCCGGCTTCCGATACATCATATTCTTCATCGGGGGGATCCAGCTCCGGCACAAAATCATCGGGATCCTCTGTTTCCTGTTCCTTGCTTTCCTTGCTCGGATCCTCGGTTCCCGCTTGGGCTTCCGTGGACTTGCCGCTGTCCTTCGTCTCCTGCTGGGCAGCGGTCGTCTTTCCTTCGGAAGGCTTTTCCTGACTTCCGCAAGCGGTTACGAAAACCATCACCGCGATGACCCACAGCACCATTAGTTTCTTCTTCATCTTCTTAGTTCCTCCTTAAATGATTCAACATCCATAAAGGATGTATATCAAACCCATTGATTCTTATTCCTGGGTCAGCGACCCATTCACATCCTGGCTTTTGCTTTTGAAATTCATGGAAAGGGATTTTGCCGGGCAAGCCTTTACGCATTCACCGCATCGGATGCACTCGGCACTGTTGGGCGTCTTGTGGGGATCAACCTGCATCTTGCATATTTTCGCACAGGCGCCGCAGGAAGTGCAGCTTTCCGCATTGCATTTCAGTTTTAAGAAACTGAAGCGGTTGAACAGGCCATAGAACGCCCCCAGAGGACAAATATATTTGCAGAAGGGCCTGTTTATGACCACAGACAACAATAGGATGAATATCAAAATCGCAAATTTCCAGGCGTACAGGAATTGCGCGGCCTCTCTCATGGCTTCGTTCAGTGCCAGAAGCGGTATGCCTCCCTCCAGCATGCCCACAGGACAAATCCATTTGCAGAAATACGGGTAGCTCATTTTAAACTCGTCCCGTAAAAAGAGGGGCAGCAATATTACAAATACGAACAGGAATACGTACTTGAGCTTCCGAAGGACCTTATCGACCTTTTCGGGCACCGTGATCTTTTTTATGGGAATCTTGTATAACAGCTCCTGCACCAGGCCGAAAATACAAAGCCATCCGCAAATAAACCGGCCTATGAGGATGCCGATTATACTCAGATATCCCAATACGTACAGGGGCGCCTTGGGGCGTCTTGCCGATAAAAAAGCCTGCATCGAGCCGATGGGGCAGGCCCCCAGCGCCCCCGGGCAGGAATAGCAATTCATCCCCGGAACGCAGAACTTCTTAAGAGGACCTTGATAGATCTTGCCGCTTATAAATCCGGAAAGATTCCCGTTCTGGAGCACGCCCGTGGCGGTCTGCACCAGCTTCCGTATGATTCTGTGTTTCTTTAAATCAGCCAATTCCAATACACTCCATACAAATGGTAACAGCCTTGCGGAGCACAGCCGCCATCTCGCCGTTTGTAATGCCCAAAACCAGCATGGCTATGGCCCCTACTAAAACCACATATTTTACATATTTACTCATTCTTCCCTGTCTCCCATCTATTCAGCAGGCCATTATTCTACGCCTGCCAGGAAGGCCACCTGTTCCACTGTATAGCCTGCCTGTCGCAGACAGTTCAGCAGTCCGTCCTCACCCATCAGATGGGCCAGGCCCACGGCGAAAAACACCACCTGATCGGAATCCATGTATTCCCTGGCCTTTTCCACCATTTCCGCATTTCGCTTTTCCATCATGGCGTAGTTATATTCATCCACCATCGCCTGCTCTTCTTCCGTTAAATCCTCGTCCTCCTCTTCTTCCTCCTCAAAGAAGGTCCAGATTTCCTCCTCATCGCCCCGGCACCAGAGATCAAACAGCTCTCCGGCCCCCAGGTTCTTACTGTACCGGCTGGCATCCACGGTTTCTTCCATAATCATGGCCTGAAGCTTCTCGGAGAAATTCCCCATCAGGGTAATATGCTCCGCATAATCCTCCACATCCCACACCGGAATATCATTTTTCTGGGCCAAATCCACCAGCTGGTTGTCCACCCCCCGTTCATAGGTCTGCATACGGCCCAGGGGCTGAATCATCTGTTCCAGATAACTGCTGATGGTGGCCACGTTGTAGGCAAGGCTGTCCACCAGAATATTACCGCCGTATTTCTTAATGGCCAGTTCCAGCTTTTCCGCCTGCTCTTCACTCACATGATCATAAACCGAGGTGCCGTCCAGGTAATAGGTGGCCTTCTGATAGGCTTCCATCAGGGATTCGTCTTCTTCCAGCCTTTCCTCAAATTTTGAGGTGTCGATTTCCACGGCCAGGGCGTCTGCGGAGAGCAGGGCATCATAAATTTCCTGGGGCAGCCAGGAGCTGCGATTGTCCCCTACATGGATGGTGCCCAGCAGCCACATACTGCCTCCCTTGGGAGCGGAGATTTTGTAAAACAGCGGGGTGGCCGGGACCTCAGGCTTGGCGCCCTTGTCTATATCGCCTGTGATAGTGGAGGCGGCATCCGGATTGGCTCCCATGAAGTTCAATTCATAATCCGCATACACCGGCACGATCTGACCGGGCATCCGCTGGCCCCCCTCCAAATGGATAAACAAGTGGATGGGCAGGCCGCTGCTCTTATCGATGGACAGGCAGCCCTCGCAAACGTTGCTGCTGTAAGAGGAAGTGCTGGCACTTTCCTCGTCTTCACCCATCAGAATCTCGGTGTTGTAATACACCTTTTCCCGGCCTTTGGAGCTGGCGGAAAACTCAATTAGCCAGCAGTCCTCTTCTTCCAGCAGCTGGTTGACTATTATATCCTCCGGGCCCATCCAGTAGCTTTCCAAAAACAGCAGCAGATTTTCTCCCACTTCCTCCGGAGAAAGGTCCATTTCCACTTCCTCATCATCTTCCAGATAGCTGGTTTTTCCGTTAAAGTGGCGATACTCACTATCGAAAAACTCATTGGTCATACCGTAGGTGCCCCGGCTGGATTTGTGATAGACCATGGGGCCGTTTTCATTTTCGTCCAGACCGGTCCAGGACTGCTGCAGCACCACCGCTCCTTTGGTATAGGACTGCACAAAGGCCAGATAATCGGTGGTCATGCCGTCTGTCCGGAAACAGGTAAAAGCCAGATCCATCAGCTGAACCGCCCCTGTTTTTCCTAAAGGGGTCATTTTGGCGCTGCCGGTCTGGGGCAGCTGAATATCCTCTTTTAATTCTTTCAGCTCCGCCGTTACATGAACGGTAAACTCTATGCCTTCCAGGGCAAAAACCGCTTCATAAACCGTGCGCAGGATATGTCCTTCTTCATCCAGCTCCACGCTGCCCCAGGCATCGGTAATATCGGAGCAATCCATGCCCAGCCATTCCCATTCCGTGTCGTTCGCTTCGCTAAAGCGGATGATCTTGGAGGATCCCTCTTCCCATTCCACCAGGTCATAATTGTCCAGGCTCATCATGGCCAAAGGCGGCCTAAGGGCCAGAAAATCCTGGGCGCTCTCTTCACCTTTAAAGTATTCTCCGTTTCGGGACAGGAGCACTTCTTCATTCTTAAACCAGAACTGGTAGGAATACGCATCCCGAAAACGGTTTCCTTCTATCGTTCTGTCCCAATTCTCATGGGCCACCATGTTTTCGGAGCCACCGTTCTGAACCTGTATCAGCCGGCTGTCCGTTACAATCAGCAATTCCTTGCCCATGCTGCGGCTCAGTTCCCAGTTTAGGCTAAGGCTGTAATCTGCGGGCAGGGCCTGCATGGCTTCCCAGTAAGCTCTGGCTGCCGTGCCCTCCTCCGGCACCGGTGCTTCGGGCTCTGTGGGCGCCTCTGTGGTGGCTTCTGTGGCGGAGGACTCTGTGGTGGTCTCCTGGGTGCTTTCTTCGGTGGCGGGCGCTGTGCCAGTGGTAGCCTCCTCCGAAGCGGGGGCCTGGGTAGCCTCCCCAGAGGATGATGCACCAACGGGAGCCTGGGTGGTTTCGGGGGCTTGACCGCTGCAGCCCGCCAGCAAACAAACAATCATTACGGCGCACAAAATTAAACTGTAAACTTTTCTCATTCCTGTTCCTCCAACTTGTCTTTACGCATAAACGGCGTACAACAAGAACCGCTTCACGAAAAGCCGTTACTATTTATACAACATTTTTACGTAAAAATGCAAGCTCTTTTCGCTCGTTTCTATTTCTTCGGCCCAGCCGCCTTTAAATACAAAGGGCGTAATGCAAAAACCAGGGAAAAGGGACAGAGAATAGTTTTTAAAAAACGCCGGGCAAAATCAGGCGTTCTCGTTGAAAAAACATCATTCATATGATAGAATATCAATGATTTTTTCGTTATGGGAGGAAGAGCAGCAATGGCTTTTCTTGAATTGAAAAACATCGGCAAGATCTATGCCGGTGAAGGCAATGTGGCCGTGGGTATCCGGGGGGTGAACCTGTCCTTTGAAAAGGGCGAATTCGTGGCCGTCACCGGGGAATCCGGATCCGGCAAATCCACCTTGCTGAATGTGATCAGCAGCATGGATACCTACGAAGAAGGGGAAATGCTCATTGAGGGCGAACCCACATCCCATTATCTGGAACCCGATCGGGAAGCCTACCGGGAAAAGTATATATCCTTTATTTTCCAGGATTATAATATTTTAGAGAGTTTTACGGTTCTGCAGAATGTGGAGCTGGCCCTCTTCACCATTGAGGACCCCAAGCTTCGGCGGGAACGGGCCCTGGCGCTTTTGCGCCGGGTGGGACTGGAAAAACAGCTTCATCAGCACGGCAGCCAGCTTTCCGGGGGCCAGAAGCAGCGCACGGTCATTGCCCGGGCCCTGGCCAAGGACAGTCCCATTATCCTGGCGGATGAGCCCACCGGCAATCTGGACTCCGAAAGCGCCCAGGAGATCGTGGCCCTTTTGAAGGAGGTTTCCCGGGACCGGCTGGTGATCGTGGTCACCCACAGCTTTGAGGAAGTGGCCCAGGCCGCCACCCGGGAGATCCGGGTCTATAACGGGGCGGTGCGGGAGGATCACCTGATCCGGCAGCCGGAAATCGTTACCGGGGAAACAACAGAAAAGCCCGCTGAAGGCTCCGGGAAATCCCGGATTTTTGAAAACGGTCTTTCTCTGGGCAAGGCCCTCTTTACCGCCAAGCCCAAGCTGTCCCTGTTCCTTGGTCTCCTATTTATTATCGGGGCCCTGGGCATGCTGCTGGTTACCTCCGATTGCGCTGCGGTCCCTAAGCTTTTGGGGAAAAGCACCATGTTTTCTCCCATAAAGGGACGGCTGGTGGTGGCCCGCAGGGATGGATCTCCCATGACAGAGGAGGAAGTGGAAAAACTCCGGGAGGAAACGAAGGCCCAGCGCAGTATCCATTATGACTATCTGTTGGATGGTTTCAACAAGATCTATGTGTCAGGCGATTATCTGGATGTCTATTCGGAAGAGGACACCTATGTGCCCGGCCAGGATATTTTCATACATCTGACCCCGGCGGAGGCCTTCGACCCCGGGAAAAAGATTGGCCGTCTGCCCAGCGCCCCCCAGGAGGTATTCCTGTACCTGCCCATATATCTCCGGGACCAATTCGGCAAAAATGATATCCAGGTGCCTGTGATCACCTGGTGTGATTTAGAGCTTCAGGTGGTGGGCCTGGCCTATTACTACGACAATAATCAGCCCGCCAGAATCCTTTTTAACGAAGAAGGATTTCGGAATGCAGGGGTGGCCTGGTACCTGTATTGCTGCAATTATTTCCGCAATACTAATATCAGTTTTAACCAAATCCAGTCCGGAGAATTTAACACAATCAAGAATTTAAGTGGATGCCTGATCCCCAATTATGATGTTCCAGAAGGAAAGGTATATGTCAGCGACGAATTGGTGAGGGAAGCCCTGACCAAATCCCAGAACAAGAAAAAGGACACGCTGCAGGTGAGCTATGATGTTACTGGCACTGTCAATGCCACAAATGCATTTGATAGGCGTTTGTACATGACGGGCACCATTCCCCTGGATGCGATCCTTACGGAAAGCGAAAAGCCCATCGGGGCCAACACCAGCTATACGGCCTATCGGGAATCTTTCGTGGCGGTCCATCCCGCCACCCTTACCAAGCTCTTTGAAGAAAGGCTGAGCCAGACATACCGCCAGGCCTCCCTTTTCTTTGAGAATGATGCCCGGGCTAAGGAAGCGGTGACGGCTCTGGAGCGAGACTATACCGCCGCCCTTTCCAGTTCCTCCTATTCGCCGGGCCTGGAGGTCACCATCTTCAATACCATCAGCGGGGTATGGCTCATTGTCATGTGGGTATTATGCGTGATCTTTTTGGCCTTTTTCATCAACCTGTGCTCCGGCAAGGCCATCGGGGCCTTCCGACATGATCTGGCCATCCTCCGTTCCATGGGCATCCCCGTGCGGACCATTGTGGTGGGCCTGTTCACCCGCTTGTATCTGTCCCTGATCCCCGCCTTTATCTTTGTGGGGATCGTGGCCCTGCTGATCTTCACTTCTCCTAAAGGCAATGCCCTCTTCTCTTACCTGTACTGGTGGCAGTATCTTCTGGTATTCTTGGGGCTTTTCCTGATTGCCACCCGGGTGGGTAAAAAGCAGGTGAAAAAGCTTTTTGGGCAAAGCGTTAAGGAAGCACTTCGGGGAGGTGAAACGGCATGATTTCCATACAGCATTTACATAAAAGCTACAACAAGGGCAAGCAGAATGCGGTCCATGTGATCAAAGACATTTCCCTGGAGCTGCCGGAGAAGGGCATCACCGCCATTTTCGGCCGCAGTGGCTGCGGAAAAACCACCCTGCTGAATTTGATGGGGGGCCTGGACGATTATGAATCCGGCACCCTGGAGGTGAAGGGGGAAAGCATCCGTCGGAATACGGACCAGCTCCGCAATGAGCATATCGGCTATATTTTCCAAAACTATAACCTGAACAAAACGGAATCCGTTTTTGAAAATGTGGCGGATGCCCTGCGGCTCATTGGCATGAAGGAGGGCCCGGAGCTAAACGAAAGGGTGGAAGCCGCCCTGGCGGCGGTGGGCATGGAAAGGTATAAGAAGCGCCGTCCCTTAATGCTGTCCGGAGGACAGCAACAGCGGGTGGCCATTGCCCGGGCCATTGTGAAGGATCCCGCCATCATTCTGGCAGATGAACCCACCGGGAACCTGGATGAAGCCAATACCATCCAGATCATGAATCTCTTACGAGAGATCGCCAAGGAGCATCTGGTGGTGCTGGTGACCCACGAAGCCTCCCTGGTGGATTATTACTGCGACACGGTGGTGGAGCTGCAGGACGGCAAGGTCCACAGCATCCGTCACAACGATAACGCCGCCGGTTATCAGGGCGTAAGCCGCAATGATATTTATTTGGGCGAGCTTCCGCAGACCCGTCTGGAGCATCAATATGCGGTGCTGAACTATTATGGGGACGCCCCCCAGGAGCCCCTTAGCATCACCCTGGTGAACAAGGACGGAAAAACCTATCTGGCCCTAAGCTCGGATAAGATCCAGCTGCTAAGTGAGGAAAGCGAAATAAGGCTTAAGGAGGGGGCGCCGGAGCCCCGGAAGGAGGAGGCAAAAGACCAGGATGCCGCCTTCACCGCCCTTTTCGAAATGGAAAAGCCTGCCGTGGGAGTCTGCGGCCGTCTTTTCGACTGGAAAAATTCATGGAAAAGCGGCCGGGATGCCATATCCGCCAAAAAAACCAAGGGGGCCAAATTGCTTCGGGGAGTCATGATCCTCTTTGCCATGGTCTTTGTCTTTATGGTGGCCACCTTCGGCACCTCCATTCAGGCCATTCTGGAGGCCAAGGAAAAGCGGAGCGAAAAAATGTATTACCTCCGTCTGGGGGGCATGGAGGATGTGGAAAAGCTGGAAGCCCTAAAAGAGGAGGGATCCGTCTTTGATGATATCCGTTTCGATTCGTCCTATCCAAGCGGGTACTTCAATCGGTATGAAGATCGCTTTATGCTGGAAAGTTTTGCCTTTTCACTGGCCCAATTTGAAACCAATATCGCCACCTTGGATACGCTCCCGGCCCATGGAAATGCCCTGGAACGCACCGCGCTTCCGGATAATGCCAAGCTGCTGACCGGTTCCCTGGACTGGGATGGCATTGTCATTACCCGGCCCGTGGCCGATGAGCTGCTGAAGAATTCCACCACAGAATATATTAAGGCATACCCTGATCTGCTCGGCCTGTCTCTGGATGTCAGTCCAAGAATGAAAAGCTACAGCATCACCGCCGTCATAGAAGGCGAGGAGAAACTGATCTATCTCCCGGAAGCCTTAATGTCATTTTGCCTGAAGGAACAGAATTTATCACAGGCAGTGATTTTCCCTGCGTCCCAGCTAAATGATTCCCGGGTCCAGCCCGGTAAGGGAGAAATCATTCAGGTCCTGAACCTTGAATATGATGCAAGCGATTGGGAGACGGATAATCTGGCTCAGGCGGGGGATATCCTGGAGATCAGCGGCGTGAATTATACCGTCAAGGATTCTCAAAGCCTGAAATATGAAAAGAAACTGGGAATCTGGCCCGATTATATGAGTCAATACAAGGCCTTCTTCATGAACGACGAGGATTATGCCGCGGCGGTGCGCCGTATCGGCAATACCCGTTCCCTGGTGCTGTCCCAATGGTACAGCAGCTCCGGGGGGACCATCATAGTTGACTATAATAAGCAGCAGGTATATGCCATCATACATGCAGTGGACACGGAAAAGGCGGAGCAGACCATCCGGGACCTGCTGCCCCAGCTTAAGCCCTTGGAGAAGGGCGGAAACCGCCTCACCACGCCCCTGGATACTTTAAAAATGGCGCTGCAGCAAAACTCCACCAAAATACGCAACGGCCTTTTGTCCATGCTTCTCATGCTGCTGATTCTATGCCTTTGCATGCGCTTTATCATGCGGGCCTCCCTTATGAGCCGGGTAAAGGAGATCGGCATTTACCGGGCCATTGGCGTGAGCAAGAAGAATCTGGTCTTCCGCTTCTTTGTGGAGACCCTGGTGCTCATATGCTTTACCATGGGGATTGGCTATCTTTTGAGCAGTCTGATTCTTCGCTATTTGCTGGGGCATTCGGTGCTCATAGGACAGATCTTCTATTATCCCCTCTGGCTCATGCTCCTCACAGGCCTTATTCTGGCGGGAACCAGCGCCTTCTTCGGCATCATGCCGCTGTTGACGCTGCTGCGCAAGACCCCCAGTGAGATCCTGGCGGAGTACGATATTTAATGCATGGGGCGGCCGGAAGCCGCCCCTAAAAAAAAGGAGATCCCATGGCTTTTGACGGCATCAGCGTGGCTGCGCTGGTTTATGAATTAAATGAACGTCTTTCGGGCGGCCGGATCAGCAAAATCATCCAGCCGGAGACTGACGCACTCCTGCTCCATATCAAAACCCGGACGGAAAACCTCAAACTGCTGCTTTCCGCCAATCCTTCTTTGCCTCTGGCCTATATTACAGACAAAAATCTAAATGGCCCACCCCAGGCGCCAGCCTTTTTAATGCTGGTTCGCAAGCATCTTTCCGGGGCCCGGATTCTTTCCGTGACCCAGCCCGGCCTGGAACGGGTGATCCGCCTGGAGGCAGAGCATTTTGACGAAATGGGGGACCTGACCCGCCACAGCCTGGTGCTGGAGCTCATGGGCAAGCACAGCAATTTAATAGTGGTAGACAATCAGGAACTGATTTGCGACGCCATCCGTCGCATCGGTTCCGGTATCTCCAGCGTCCGGGAGGTGCTCCCGGGCCGGCCCTATTTTATTCCCAATACCCAGGATAAGCTGGAACTGGGGGACGCGGCCTTTTGGCAGCGGCTGGCCGCCTGGCCAGGCCCCCTGGAAAAGGCTCTGGGAGGGCTCCTGACAGGCATCAGTCCCCAAATGGCCCGGGAGCTGGTGGGCCAGGCCGGGCTGGAGGGCAGTGAAAGCGCCGGGAACTTAGGCCCGGAGGAAAAGCTGCGATTGGAACAGGCTCTCCATTGGATTCAGGAACGGCTGATTCAGCACGATTTTTCTCCTCGGATTTATTATTCCGGCGGAGGGCCGGCGGAATTCTCCGCCTGGGGCTTAGCGCTCTACCAAGGGCAGGACAGCGTGGAATATGACAGCATGAGCGAGCTGTTGCAAAGCTATTACGGGGAGCGAAACGCCGCCGCCCGGATTAAGCAACGCTCTGCTGAGCTGCGGCACTTGCTCACCCAGACCATGGAGCGGGACTCCCGGAAGCGGGAAATCATGGAAAAACAGCTGAAGGATGCGGAAAAACGGGACAAATACCGGCTGTGGGGGGAGCTGATCCAAAGCTTCGGCTACGGCCTGGAGGCGGGGGCCCGGGAGCTGGCGGCCAAGAATTATTATGATAATGATGCGGAGATCATCATCCCCCTGGACGAGACCCTCTCTCCCCAGGAAAATGCCGCCCGCTATTTCGAGCGATATCAGAAGCTAAAGCGCACCCAGGAGGCCACCCTGCAGCAGCTCCAGGAAATAGACCGGGAGCTGGAATATCTGCGCAGCGTGGAGCAGGCCCTGAATATGGCCGAGGGGGAGGAAGACCTGGCAGCCATTAAGGCGGAGCTCACCGCCGAGGGCTATATCCGAGCTCGTGGCCTGACTGGGAAAAAGAAGGGAAGCGGCAAGCCGCCCAAGGCCCGGCCCCTGCATTATGTTTCTTCCGAGGGCTTTGATTTCTTTGTGGGGAAAAACAATTTGCAGAACGAAACCGTCACCTTCGAGCTGGCCTCCGGTAACGACTGGTGGTTCCATGCCAAGGGCATTGCCGGGTCCCATGTGATCGTGAAAACCGGGGGCCGGGAACTGACGGATCAAGGCTTTGAGGAGGCCGCTGCTTTGGCCGCCTGGTACTCTTCCGCTCCCAGAGACAGCAAATGCGAGGTGGATTACACCCGCCGGAAGGAAATCAAAAAGCCGGGCAATTCCAAGCCCGGCATGGTGATTTATCACAGCAATTATTCCATGATGGTGACCCCCTCACTGGAGGGGCTCAGCTGGATTTCCAGCTGAGATCATATCAATTGCCTGAAGGATATCGGCGCTCATAAACCGTTCCACTGGGATCCGTATAGGTGGATATTATCACCCCATCGGAAAATGTGTAAACGGCACCTTCAGGACTATTTTGAATTGCGTCAATGCCTCCGTCAATCCAGTATCCAAGGTCGCCGAGTGTCTTCGGCTTTTCACCGTTATTGGCAGCCTGATGCATGGCATAGGCTGAAACCAGGGTTTTGTGATTGGCTTCGAAGGTTTTTAACATCGCTTCCGGTGTGGCTGTCCGAGAGGCCGCAACAACGGTGAATATCATGGTAATCATGAAGATCAGCTCAAAAAGAGAAAAGCCTTTTCTGTTTTTCATGTTCCACCTCCTTCACTTGCCCTAATATATCATGAATACCCGACAGCGTAAAGCCCTTCCCGCCCGGCCATGGCGTCCACAGGAACTATTTCCAATTCACCTGACTGTCCTGCCGAACACAAAGCCCTTGCTCCGTGGCATAGAAGGCGCCGATGAAAGAATCTCCCTTTTGGAAAAGCTCAAAACTGCTTCCCTCTTTTGAAATAGTTTCCACCACAATAAACCGGGTCCCTTTCAGGGTTTCAAACTCTTCGGGAAGAGTGCCTGGTTCAAATTCTTGCTTGCCCAACAGCCCATGATCGGCGCCGTACTGCAAAACTACGAC